>DFFN01000111.1 GCA_002369525.1 Lachnoclostridium sp. UBA3775
CTACCAACTGAGCTAGCGGTGCTTAGGTACTTTCCGTAACACGAGTGCTATTATATAACAGTCGTTTCAAAATTGCAAGCATTTTTTTCAAAAAATTTGCTTTTTTTATTTCCGCGTGCTATACTTATTAGCATGAAACCGCCAAAGCCCTTGATTTTACTTGGTTTGGCAGGAAAGGAGAGTCATGGAAAAAGCCCAAAAAATGCGCCGCGAGCTTTGCGAGTATTACTGTTTTTTCATTTTTATCATGCTCCCTCTCTTCTTCATGGACATGTATTTTAATATCGCGGAGGAAAAATGGCTGCTTTTTACGATAAGCTCCGTCATCTTCATTGCGATCTCCCTTTTTTTAAGGCTCTATGAATGGACCAGGGAAACCGGCCGCTCCCCGCAGCCTCTTTTTTCCTTATACGATTATATCATCTGGGCCTTCCTTGCCGCAAATATCGTTTCGCTCACGCTTTCATACAATACAAGAGAATCCCTGACCGGCGTTTCTTCACGCCATCATGGCTTTCTTAACATACTTTTGTATGTCTTCCTTTTATTCATCATAAAAAGCGGCTACACCGGGCACAAAAGGCTTTGCATGGTGCTTGCCCTTACCGGCGGCTTCGTAAGCCTCACCGCAGTCTGCCAGTATTTAAGCTTTGACCCTGTCGGCATGTACCGCGGAGTCACCGTCGTCAGTGTACACCGCATGATCTCGACCATAGGCAACATGAATATCTTCGCGGGCTACCTAAATATTGTAACGCCGCTTGCCTTCCTCTGGTTCATAAAGTCCGTTAAGACGCGCGACCGCATCTTTTCCGGCCTTTGCCTCGCTCTTGATGCAGCCGCCGGCGTTGCTTCGACCTCCGACAGCTTTTATCTCGGCACAACGGTTTCGCTTGTTCTGCTCCTGATACTTGGCGTTTTAAAGCAAAATGAGCTTCGCCGCGTTTTCCTTGGTCTCGGTATTGTGGCCTTTTCGGATTATCTGCTGTTAATTGCGGCTGGTTACATCAGGAAGCATAACATAATCATAAGCTCCTCACTCAAAAAAACCGGCGTTTCCGTCAGACCGTCCTCGGGCTTTACAAAGATACTCGAGCGCAACTCTCTTCTGCTTCTTATCACCGCCGTACTTATGCTCGGCATATTTTTTGCCCTGGGACTCATAAAGCAGAAGGAGGAAAAGCAGTTGCCGTCCCCGAAGGTCTCAGGGATACTGCTTATCATCTTTATGCTTATCCCTGCAGCTGTCGCGGTTTATGCAGTCATATCCTATCCCTTCAATGATGAGATGGGCAGCTACCGCGGTTTCATATGGAATCTTGCGATCAAAGATTTCGCCCATTCCGACATATTAACAAAGCTTTTCGGCTACGGACAGGAAACGATCCTCGATATCTACAGAATGCGCTACCGCAGCCTGATGGTGAGCACGACCGGAGTCATCTACGACAACGTGCATTGCGAACCCCTGCAGTACCTTGTGACCACCGGCTTTGCGGGGCTTGGTGCCTACCTTTCCCTTGTCATTTCGGTGCTTGCGGGATTAATAAAAAGAGCCCGGAAAAATCCCGGACTCTGCCTTCTTCTTGTTCCCATCGTTTCATATTTTACCCAGAGCTTCGTCAACATTGCGCAGTCGGCAACGACGCCGATCTACTTTATCCTTATCGGTCTTGCTCTGGGCGCGATAAAGGAAGAGGATTCTGCAAAGGCCTTGAAATGACCATGCGGAATATGGGATTTCCCTGAGCGGAAAAACGTTCCTCATATTCTGTCATTATGTTGCCCTCGTTCCATTCGCTGTGATGGAGGTCATAGGTAACGTCTTTTACTCTCCAGCCTGCTTCGGCTGCGGTTTCAAGCGAGAAGTCAAAAAGGTCGCGGTTGTCGGTCTTAAACTCCACCCTTCCCTCTTTCTTCAGGAAATGAACATATCTTCCCAGAAATCGGTCGCTTGTAAGCCTTCTTTTTGCATGCCTGTCCTTAGGCCACGGGTCAGAAAAGTTCAGATATATTCTGTCAATCTCGTCTTCGGCAAAAACATTTTCGATTTCCTCTGCATCAAAGCGTATGAACACAAGGTTTTCGAGTTCTTCTTCGGCCTGCTTTTCGAGCGCGCGTATGAGCACCGACGAAAATTTTTCTATCCCTATGTAGTTTACATCGGGATTTCTCTTCGCAAGCTCGATTATGAACTGTCCCTTTCCGGTACCTATTTCAAGATGTATGGGACAGTCATTTCCGAAAAGCTCCTTCCACCTGCCCTTGTATTCCTCGGGATTCTTTATTGTAAAGGGGCTTGCGGCAATCTCATCCCTTGCCCCCGGTATGTTTCTGAGTCTCATGTAACCAAATCCCCCCTCCGGCTTTCCTGCTTTCCGCCGGACATTCTTTCCATAAAGAACGTCACCTGCTGGTAGTAGCCTGCATACTCCGACTTTGTCCACTCCGGCTGATGACCCTCATAATGATTTGCAAATACCTGCTTCATCCACGTATCCACGGGGCAGCGTTCCATCCTGTGAAGTCCGAACAAAAGCACGCAGTTTGCGACCTTCGGACCGATGCCTGTAATGTCAAGCAGCTGCCTGTAGGCCTTTTCGGTGTTCTTGTCAAAATCAAGCTTTCTGCTGCCGTCATGTATTTCCTCTGCAAGCTTTTTAAGGTACATATCCCGGTATCCGAGCCCGCATTCGCAAAGGCTGTTCCTTATTTCATAAAGTTCTTCAGGCGTCGGAAAACCTTTACCGCTCTTATGCCCTCCGGCCTTTTCTTCAATTTTTTTCAGGGACTTTGTGATCCTCGGGATATTGTTGTTCTGGCTGACAATAAAAGAGACCAGCGCTTCCCAAAGGTCCTGCTTAAGTATCCTTATGCCCCGGCCGTACGCAAGAGCCTCATTAAGAAATATATCCTGCGGCGCCATGCTTTCGATCTTATCATAATCGGTTGAAAGGTCAAAATATTCCGTCCAGTAAGAATCATCATGGTCCGGGCAGGAAATAACTATACTGCCATCGTCACGTTTTTTCAGCCCTGCCGTTCTTCCCGTACTTGTAACGGTAAAACTGCCGTCCGAATTTTCTTCCCAGCCAAGAAGTACCTGACCGCTTAAATATATTTTTCCGGGGTCAAAACAACCCCTGTTCCATTCTACCATGGCCTTCCCGCCTTTTGCTCAGGTTTTTTCCACTTCGATTTCCTTGACATAGAATTCCCTGCCGGTCTTCATTTCATAGTTAAGGCTCTTGCAGCAGGGGCATGATACGTCCGAAGCCTCAAACAGCTTTTCCCTCACCATCTCAAAAACCCGGCCGCAGTTTAAGCATCGAAAGCTTACCGGAACCACCGTCAGCTTAAGAACCGCGCCTTCAAGCGCCGTACCGGCAGAGGCCCGGGCAAAATACCTGTTCATCCAGTACTCTTCATAGTCATTCATGGCTCCCATCACAAGAGAGACCGAAGTGATCTTCTCATCCTCCTCCGGCCGGTAGTTCTTAAGCACGGTTTTTATTACGCTTTGTATAATTGACAGTTCGTGCAATTTCTACCTCTTACCGGCAAAGGATCTCATAGCCGTCCTCGGTCACAACAAGCTGAACCTCCCACTGTGCCGAATAGGAATCGTCATCGGTATATATGGTCCAGCCATCCTCGGCATCCTGGAAAACATCGGCCTTGCCGAGATTTACCATCGGCTCGATCGTAAAGCAGAGACCGGGAACCATGAGCATTTCGGTTCCGGGCTTCGAAACAAAGCTTACCCAGGGATCCTCGTGGAATTCCTTGCCGATACCGTGTCCGCCGATGTCACGCACAACCGAATAGCCGCGCTCCTTGCAGAACATATGCACGGCATGACCCATGTCGCCTAAACACTTCCAGGGCTTTACTTCCTTAAGACCCGCTTCGATCGAAAGCTTAACATCTTCAACCAGTTTTTTATGCTTTTCGCTTACATTGCCGATGCAGTACATTCTCGAGGAATCCGAAAAATATCCTTTATATAAGGTTGAGCAGTCTACGTTTATGATGTCGCCGTCATGAAGGAGCTCGTTTTTGCTCGGGATTCCGTGGCAAACCACGTTATTTATCGAGGTGCATACGCTCTTGGGGTAGCCTTCATAATTTAAGGGCGCAGGGATACCTCCCATGCTTATCGTGGTTTCATGCACTATGGTGTTAATGTCCTCGGTGGACATGCCGGCATGTATCTCCTTAGCCACGTTGTCAAGACAGGCCATGTTGATCTTTGCGCTTTCCTTGATTCCTTCAATGTCCGCAGCGGTTTTTATGAGCTTTCTGTCGGGCACGATGAAGCCTCTGCGTTTGAAATCAGCCAGTTTTTCGTCAAAAGCTTCATGACACTGTTTATATTTTTTCCCGCTGCCGCACCAGCAGGGGTCGTTTCTTCCTATTTTTATCTGCATTACTTTTTCCTTGCCGCAGGCAGTGTTTTTCCGGTAACGTTCCTGCACCGCAACCGGTATTATTTATAAGTTTCCGCCCACAAGTATAACAGAAATCATTTTTATTTGCAAGCCTGACGAATTAAAGAATTATTAAAGATTGAAATATTGACAAATTGAGTTCATAGCGATATCATTATGATATCAGGTATCCAATGGATGCCACGATTTCAGGAGGTGACATATAATGAAAGAAAAACTCTTATCCACAAGAAAAAACGGCATGGGCATGCTTTTCGTCTGGATACTTGCCTATGTTGCGGCAATCGTAATGATAATCTTCGGTGCGATATTACTTGAAGCCGACGACGGCGACATATTAGGGGTCCTGCTTCTTATCATCGGCATAATCTACTGCATACTCGGCTGGATCCCCTTCCTCGGGCTCAAGATCTTAAAGCCCCAGGAAGCACTTGTGCTTACTCTCTTCGGCAAATATCTCGGAACCCTTAAAGGTGACGGTTTTTACTGGGTAAACCCCTTCTGCTCCGCAGTCAATCCCGCAGCAGCCACAAAGCTCCGTCAGAGCGGTGATGTTTCCGGAGACCGCAAGAGCATTTTCGGCGCAAGCCTGAAATCCGGTGATGAGTCCGTAAACCTTTCGCTCGGTGTCGACAAGAGGATCTCACTCAAGATGATGACGTTAAACAACGACAAGCAGAAGATCAACGACTGCCTCGGAAACCCTATCGAGATCGGAATCGCGGTTATCTGGCGTGTAGTCGATACCGCAAAGGCAGTATTCGATGTTGACAATTACAAGGAATATCTTTCGCTTCAGTGCGATACCGCGCTCCGTAACATAGTAAGGCTCTACCCCTACGACGTTGCTCCGGGCGTTGACACAACCGGCGACGGCGTTGCAGACGAAGGCAGCCTCCGCGGTTCAAGCGAAATAGTTGCACAGAGGATAAAGGACGAGATCCAGTCCAGAGTCAAAAATGCCGGTCTTGAAATTGTTGAAGCCAGGATCACCTGCCTTGCATATGCACCCGAGATCGCGGCAGCAATGCTTCAGCGCCAGCAGGCTTCGGCAGTGGTTGATGCAAGAAAGCTCATCGTTGACGGTGCAGTCGGCATGGTTGAGATGGCACTTGAGCAGCTCTCCGCAAAGAATGTTGTTGAGCTTGACGACGAAAGAAAAGCAGCAATGGTTTCAAACCTTCTGGTAGTACTCTGCGGCAACCACGATGCCCAGCCGGTAGTCAACTCAGGAAGCCTGTACTAAATGGCTGCAAAAAAGCAGATACCTCTCAGGCTCTCCGAACAGCTTTACAATGATCTGGCATCGTGGGCCGAGGATGATTTCCGCTCAGTTAACGGTCAGATTGAGTATTTACTGAGCGAGTGCGTAAAGCAGAGAAAAAAGAACGGTGGCTGCGTCGGTAAGAATACCGACGTGCCACCTGACAATAACTAAAACAGATTTATTAAAACCCCGGCGAAGAGGGAGAACGCGATCACATAGAGCCAGTATATGACGAAATGCCTGATTCCGAGCACTGCCTTCAAGGCGCCGAGGTTTGTGATCTTGGTTGCGGGCCCCGTTATCATGAACGCGGCCGCGCTGCCAAGGCTCATTCCTTCCGCAAGCCAGGTCTTAAGGATAGGGATCGTACCCCCGCCGCAGACATAGAGCGGAACCCCGACAGTGGACGCCATCAGAACTCCCCACGCCTCATTCCCGCCGAACATTGCGGTCACCGCCTTCTCAGGCACATATCTCTGAAACAGGGCAGACAGAAGGATGCCGAAAAGAAAATACAGGCCGGTAGCCCTGAAATTCCTGTACAGGTTCTTAAGGAACCTCTTGATAAGATTCGGATCGTTATCCCTGCTTCCCGGTTCGTCAAAGCTTTCAAAGCTGAAAAATGATTTCTCCCTGTAAAAAAATTTAATAAGCACTCCCGCGGTGATGCCGCAAAGAAAACAGGTGATTATCCTTACTGCAAGCACCTTCGGTCCCAAAGCCGCGCTGTATATGATCAGCTGGGGATTTAAAAGTATCGAACTCATCATGAACGATGCCAGCCACTCATCCCTTATCCCGCCTTTTGAAAACGACGCTGCTATCGGAATAGTCCCGTACATACACAGAGGTGATGCGACTCCGAGCATCGAAGCAATGATTATGCCGCTTATGCTCCCGCCGTCCGTATCCATCTCACGCATCATGCTGTGGATCTTATCTTTGAAAAATACCGACACCGCCGAACCGATAAGCATTCCCAGAACCCAGTAAAAAAATATCTGGTGGAACTGTACCGAGAAATAGTACCATATATAAACAAATTCCCGTCTGACGATATCCATTCTATTCCCCGTCTATATTCTCAATCTCATAAGCCCTGTTGCCGAGGCCTATCTTTTCGGCATGGGCCAGGATGTGTATGCCGTTTTTGTCAAGTATGCGCTTCTGAAGCTTCTCTCCGTCCTCGGCCTTAAACACAAGGTCGACGCAGGCCTGGTCAAGCGCCACCGGGTCCGTCGACGCAAGTATTCCGATATCGTGCATATCAACTCCGGCAGGCTTCGATACGCAGTCGCAGTCTACGGACATATTGTTCATTACGCTGATATATATGATCTTTTTTCCGTGGTCCTCATAGTCGGAAACCGATTTTGCGGCCTCGGCCATGGACTCGAGAAATACGTTCTGGTTGGTCGTAAGCGCCGAAAAAGTGATCGAAGGCCGGGAATGCTTTCCGCCCGAATGTATCCTTACCTTTCCTTCGCGGGACGCAATGCCGATGGAAATATTCTTAAGCGCGCCGCCGAAGCCTCCCATCGGATGACCTTTGAAATGCGTGAGCACGATAACATAGTCATAATCGGCGAAATTCTTTCCCACCCAGTTTTCCTTAAGATGCTCTCCGCCTTCTACAGGGATTTTTATATAGCCGTCCCTGTCCATGATATCGACATCGGCGATCTCGGTAAAGCCGTGATCCTTTGCTACCTGCATATGCATTTGCGTATCGGCCCTTTTTGAGCCCGAATAGGCGGTGTTGCACTCGATTATCGTTCCGTCCACGCTCTGAACGAGGTCCTTTATCAGCGCAGGGTCAAGATAATTCGGATTGCCGGCCTCACCGGTCGAAAGCTTGATCGCAACCTTTCCCGCAGGCGAGGCATTAAGCGCCTGATATATTTTCATAAGTCCCTCGGGGCTTATGTCCCTCGTCATATATACAACCGAAGACGCTCCCGCTTCCCTGTTTTCCTCCTTCATGGTCTTAACATCATAAAACTCATGCTTTTCCGTGTCATAATGCATGTGGATCTTATAGGCAATGAACAAAGCGGTGAGAACAAGCACAAGCGCGATCAGAATTTTAAGCAAAATATGCTTCTTTTTCCGGGGTGCTTTTTCTTTGTTTATTTCTTCCGGTTTTATTTCAGGGTTGTTTCCGTTATTCTCTGCCATAACTTACCTCCCGGCACTTGATTAAGCAGATTATAGCATAAAACCGGAGCGGCGGACAACATAAATCCCTTTAAAACTTTTTTAATATTGCGGACTCTGCCGGGGCGGTGCTATAATGATAAAAAATTTTACGGGCGGGAACATACATGGATTTTATAAAAGCCAATGACAACAATACAACAAGACTTAACAACGAAAACACGGTACCCTTCCTCTCCTTTCGGGCGCTTGATGAGACCGGACTTGTAAAGCACGGCTTTTCAACAAGACTCGGCGGAGTGAGCGTGGGCTTTTTATCGGCTCTGAATCTCGGCTTCGGACGAGGCGAAAGCGATGAAAACGTGCTGGAAAACCTGAGAAGGATAAGCGAAAGCATAGGCTTTGACCACAAAAGGCTTGTTACGACAAACCAGACGCACACGACAAACATAAGGCTCGTCACCGAAAAGGATGCAGGCAAGGGCATTGTGATCCCGAGGGATTATTCAGACATCGACGGTCTGATAACAAATGTCCCGGAGCTTCCTCTTATCACCTACTATGCGGACTGTGTGCCCCTGTATTTCCTTGACCCCGTAAAAAAAGCTATCGGTCTTTCCCACTCCGGCTGGAGAGGAACCGTCGGAAAGATCGGGGCAAAAACCGTGAAGCTCATGGGCGAAAACTTCGGCAGCATGCCCGAAGACATCATCGCCTGCATAGGACCTTCCATCTGCGTAAACTGCTATGAAGTAAGCGAAGATGTTGCCGAAGAATTTATTAAAGCCTTTGATATCGGCAAAAAAGAGATCCCCGAATATAATCCGGGGACAAACAAAACAAATGTTATCCTTCATTATAAAAACGGCGGAAAATATCAGCTGAATCTCTGGGAGGCCTGCAGGCAGGGACTTACAGGAGCCGGCCTTATACCCGAAAACATACATGTGACCGACATCTGCACCTGCTGCAACAAGGAGCTTCTCTACTCCCACCGCGGCTTAAGCGGCAAACGCGGCAGCCTTGCGGCATTTTTGATGCTTAAAGATTTATAGTTTCATGCAAAGCAGCCGGTCAAGCTTTTTTGTCAGCCTGTACAATGGCGAAAGCCTGAACGGTGCCGCAGCGGACTCAAAAAGAACATATAGCCTTCCCCGGCGCATGACGATCTGCTCCGACTGGGGCGGAAGCTTTAAAATCTTTACCGCCTTTCTTTTCAGAATCACGGGACAGCCTGTCTGCTCATCTGTGACCGTATCATCAGGCTCCGGTTCATACAAACGAAGCCTCGACGGGAAGGGGCCTCTTGAGGCGGAAACAGCAAGACAGAGCGTTCCCTTTCCTTCGCCGTCACCCTTCTTCCGATAAAATGCCATGCCCTGGGCGTATCTCGGCGCCTCCATGCAATAAGCCACCGCAAGCTCCGGCTTTGAAAGATCGACTTTGTAGGCATAAATCTTATCCGGGCCCTTCATGGAAAATTTTCCCACCCACAGAAGCTTACTGTAATAATGCACAAAGCTGGCCTGGGTCAGGGTATCATATTGCTTTTTATATTTGATGAATCTGACGGCGGAGAGCCCCGGGTTCTTTTTTTTGACCTTAAGCGCCCGTCTTATCTCGTCTCCCGAGATTCCGATGACGCTTTTTCCGTTTGAAACCCAGACATAGTCGTTGGTTCCGTCATAAGCCATGCCGCCGCAATGCGCATGGTTGTTAAGTATCATCGTAAGTATATATTTTCCGTGTCTGTCGCATATGTAGATCACGGAATTTAAGATATGGGCGCCGTCATAGGACGCGATCAGTAAGTATTTTCCGAAAAAACATACGGACTGGGGCGTAAAAGCGGACCCAGTGCCGTATCGGTGCTTTTCGTCGCAGAAAGATACGGTCCCGGTAAGGCCCGGAATCGGAAGAGTCTTCGATCCTCTTATGTCCGGATAGGCCCTGAACACCTTTTTTATCTCTGCGTTTTCATAAACCGGACCGGGCTTTGTCACATATTTTTCCGAATAATAAAATTTCAAGCTTTAGCTTCCCCCTCTGCCATCCTGAGAAGATCCTTCTTGCTCTTTGCTCCTGTTTTAGAAAAAATGTCAGAAATGCGCTCTTTGACCTCGGCCTCGGGAACAGCGAGCTTTTCGCTTATCATCTCGCGTGTCTTACCCGAAAGATATTCCCTCAAAACGTCGGTCTCGGGTCCGGAAAGGGTTCCATCGCTTAAAAGCTTATTTAAAAATGCTTCGGTTTTCGTCCCGCTTTCCTTTTTTTCGGGCTTAAGCTCAGCCTTTGCCTTCTCCTTCGCCGCTTCTGCCAAAAGCCTGTTTGCGGCTCTTCTTTTGTTTACATAAACCGCTGCCAGCGTTCCGGCAAACAAAAGAACGCAGATCGCCACGCACACGACAAGAACAGCAAGCGGGAATTCCTTTTTTTCCTCTCCGGTACTCTCACCGTCTTTAACTTCTGCATCCGCATCATAATCCCTGATATTTGCCGTCCTGATAAGCTCGCTGCGGCCCGCATCGTTTTCCTGCCGTACGCACGCCGCGGCATGCCCCAAGAAACCCGTCATGACACACAGGACCATAAATGCAGTAAGGAAAAAGAAAGAAATTTTGCTGAAATGTTTCATATGGATCATCCTTTTTACGGTTGTGACATTTTGCGCTCTGATTACATTATAATAAACTCTCCGGTAAAATTCAACATTTATGCAGACAATCCGCCGGACTCTTAACGCAGTCTTCTCATCAGTGCCGCGCCCTCTTCCTTAAGGAGTCTGCGGCGCAAAGTATAGTCGGGGCAATGCTTTTTTACCTCGGCCCAGAAAGCCTCCGAATGATTCATCTCGATACGGTGGCAAAGCTCGTGTATGACGACATATTCCCTGATATTTTCCGGCAGCATCATAAGAAGACAGTTGAAATTCAGATTGCCGGAAGAAGAACAGCTTCCCCATCTGGTACGCTGGTTTCGTATCGTGATCCTTCCGTAGCTTACGCCTATCTCACGCGCCCATTTTTCTGCCAAAGGCGGAAAATATGCAAGCGCCTGTTTTGCCAGATCTTTTATTTCATCTGCCGAAAAAGAAGGCGTCTTCTCGGCTGCGAGGTTCCTCTCGGACATTTTTTCGAGATTCTTCGCGATCCATGCGGATTTTTGCCGGATAAATCCTTCGATCTCCGAAAGCGGCACATGGTAAGGAGCCTTGACCACAATGCTCAAGTCGGGCCTGATGCTTATCTGCACGGTTTTTCTTCTTGATCTGATTAATGTGTATTCCAATTTTCCGCCGCCTTTGCTTTAATAAGACAATTGTAACATCTTTTGAGTATTTTTCAAGCAAAAACCTTAAATCATGGTTTCGCGCTTTTCGTACGCATCTCATTTCCCTCAAAAAAACATATAAAATACAATAATTTCCTATTGAAATTTTCCACCTTTTATTGCATAATATTATGGAATAAAAATTGGAGGGTAATAATATGTCACAGAGAACAGATATCCACAAGATTCTCATCATAGGTTCCGGTCCCATCATCATCGGTCAGGCCTGTGAATTCGACTATTCCGGAACTCAGGCGTGCAAAGCGCTCCGCAGTCTCGGCTATGAGATAGTTCTTGTTAATTCCAATCCGGCTACGATAATGACCGATCCGGAAATGGCAGATGTTACTTATATTGAGCCCCTGAACGTGACACGTCTTGAGCAGATAATCGCTAAGGAAAAACCTGATGCGCTTCTTCCCAATTTAGGTGGTCAGTCGGGGCTTAATCTTTGTGCCGAACTTTATAAGGAAGGCATACTTGATAAATACAATGTACAGGTAATCGGCGTTAAGCCCGATGCCATCGAACGAGGCGAGGACAGAATCGAGTTCAAGCACGCCATGAACAAGCTCGGGATCGAGATGGCAAAATCAGAGGTTGCCTACACCGTTGAGCAGGCCTTAGAGATTGCAGACGAGCTCGGATATCCCGTAGTTCTCCGTCCCGCATATACCATGGGCGGTGCCGGCGGCGGTCTCGTATATAATAAGGAAGAATTAAAGACAGTCTGTGCAAGAGGTCTTCAGGCTTCACTCGTAGGCCAGGTGCTCGTTGAAGAGTGCGTCATCGGCTGGGAAGAGCTTGAGCTCGAGGTTGTCAGGGACAAGGCCGGCAACATGATCACCGTCTGCTTCATCGAGAATGTAGATCCGATGGGCGTTCACACAGGCGATTCCTTCTGTACCGCACCCATGCTTACGATCTCCGAGGATGTCCAGAAGAGACTGCAGGAGCAGGCATATAAGATCGTTGAGTCGATACAGGTCATCGGCGGTACAAACGTACAGTTCGCACACGATCCCAAGACCGACAGGATCATCGTAATCGAGATCAACCCCAGAACATCGCGTTCTTCGGCCCTTGCTTCAAAAGCAACAGGCTTCCCGATCGCACTTGTTTCCGCCAAGCTTGCCGCAGGACTTACCCTCGCCGATATCCCTTGCGGAAAATACGGTACACTTGATAAATATAAACCCGACGGCGACTATGTCGTTGTTAAGTTTGCACGCTGGGCTTTCGAAAAATTCAAGGGCGTTGAGGATCATCTCGGCACCCAGATGAGAGCCGTAGGCGAAGTAATGAGCAT
>DFFN01000124.1 GCA_002369525.1 Lachnoclostridium sp. UBA3775
TCCATCTTCTGGTCTGGTGTCCGAAATGTACACCTGCTTCGAGCAATTGTTTCATTGAAATTACGCTCATGGTTTTTCCTCCGTTTTTTGGTTATTTTCTTCCATATCATGTTTCCATTCTCAAACTGCGGTATGCCGCAGCACCATTGAATCACATGATATGTGCTTTGTCACGCCGAATTATCATAGCACAAAACATAAAAAAAGGCAAGCATTATTTTGCCTGCCTTAAATAGTTTTTCTGATAATTATATTTGAATCGATTCAAAATTTTATTTGTTTTTCTTTAATTCATCGTAGATATATTCATTTGTGATCCTGATGAATGTTCCTTTCATTCCTGAGGAATGGGAATATATCAGTCCGGCGCTTTCAAATTTTCTGAGCGCATTTACGATTATGGACCTTGTGATTCCGATCTGGTCTGCAACCCTTGAAGCAACCACAATTCCTTCCCTGCTGTCTCCGAGGGATTCTATTATGTGCCTGATAGCATCCATTTCGGAACTTGACATTGAAGATACCGCAAGCTCAACATTTGCTCTTTTCGAATTCTCAAGATCGACTTCTTCTTTTTCGGAACGCATGGTTTCAAGACCGATCACGGCGGAACCGTACTCAGCTAAAATAATATCGTCAATAGAGAAGAAATTATTGTTTCTGTAAATAAACAGATGTCCGAGCCTTTTACCCGAAATAAGAATAGGAGCAACAACAGCAGTGATCTGACGTACTTCCGCAGAATTAAAGCCGAGGGTTTCAAGATTGACATTTTCTTTTGTGGAAAGAATGTTTGTCAGTCTTTCATTTAAGTGTGTATCTATAAATCCGCCCACCTGTTTTGAAAGCAGACTGTTGATCAAAGTAACATCAGAATCGAAATACAGTCCGAGAACTTTACCCTTTTTACTGATAACATAAATATTCGCGCCTAGCTCTTCACTCAGTATTTTGCACAGATCGTTGAAAATAATTCGGTTTTTGTCTGACTTATCCTGTAAAAGTTTATTAAGTCTTCTAGTTTTGTCTAACAATTCAACACTCATATTGCTTTTCTCCTTTCTTTTTTCTGTAAATACAACGTAATCAATTATATTCTAACAGACATCAGAAGAAAATACAAGAAATATTTTTGAAAATATCAAATCAATCCTGAGTGTTTTCCTTGGGTTTCTGCCAGCTCATGAAATCACATTCGGGATAATTCTCACAGCCGAAGTATCTTCTGCCCTTGGGCGTACGTCTGATCACCAGCTCTGCGCCGCATTTCGGGCATGCAATACCGGTCTTCTCAAGGAAAGGCTTGGTGTTTCTGCATTCGGGGAAACCGGGACAGCCGAGGAATTTTCCGTGCGGACCGTATTTGATCACCATCATTCGTCCGCATTTATCGCAGGGGACGTCACTTACCTCATCCGCAATCTTGATCTCACCTACTTCTTTGTTGGCGATTTCAAGCGCTTCCTCAAGGTCGGGATAGAAATTTGCAATGATTTCCTTCCATCTTACCGTACCTTCTTCAACACCGTCGAGCAGAGTTTCCATGTTTGCGGTAAAATCAACCTCGACTATGCTGGGGAAGAATTGTTTCATTATATTATTGACTGCTTCACCGGTTTCGGTGATAAAGAGGTTCTTACCCTCTTTCGCAACATAATGTCTTGATAAAAGCGTGGAAATCGTCGGAGCATAGGTGCTTGGACGCCCGATGCCCATTTCTTCCATCATCTTAACCATCGATGCCTCGGTGAAATGAGGAGGCGCCTGGGTAAAATGCTGCTCACCCTTGATTTCTTTAAGATTAAAAACATTACCCTTCTGGGGAATTATAAGCCTTGACTGAGTTTTTTCGTCTTCGTCAGCCTCGGCGTAAACAGAAAGATAGCCGTTGAACTTAAGCATCGATTCGGATGCATGGAATTCATAACCGTTTGCCAGAAAAGCAATATTAACATTTTCATACAGAGCAGCCTTCATTCTTGAAGCAATGAAGCGCTTCCAGATGAGCTGGTAAAGCCTGAACTGGTCCTTGCTCAGATCGTCTTTTATTGATGCAGGTGTCAGTTCTATATATGTAGGACGTATTGCTTCGTGCGCATCCTGGATCTTTTTGCCGGAATCACCGTTTCTGCTTACATTTCCGACATAATCATCTCCGTAGTTTTCCTTGATGAAACCGACAGCCGCAATATGAGCCTCATCCGAAACTCGGGTCGAATCGGTACGAAGATATGTAATAAGACCTATGCTTCCGTGGCCTTTTATCGCAACACCCTCATAAAGCTGCTGCGCTATCCTCATGGTTTTTACGGTTGAAAAGTTAAGAGCCTTTGAAGCTTCCTGCTGCAGAGTACTGGTTGTAAAAGGATTCGGAGCATTTTTAACTTTTTCGCTGCTCTTTATGTCGCTTACGACAAAATCGCTTTCATTTACAGCTTTGATTATCGCATCGGTACGCGCCTGATCCTTGAGTTCTTCCTTTTTACCGTCATGACCGTAATATTTTGCTTCAATGCTTTTTGCAAGAGAAGCCGTTTTAAGATCTACCGACAAAGACCAGTACTCTTCAGGGATGAATGCATTGATTTCCTCTTCCCTGTCCGCGATCAGTCTAAGAACAACGGACTGAACTCTTCCGGCGCTCAATCCTCTTTTTATTTTTTTCCAGAGCAAAGGAGAAATCTGATAACCCACAAGCCTGTCAAGCACACGTCTTGCCTGTTGTGCATTGACTACGTTCATGTCAATTTCCCTTGCATTTCCTATAGCGTTTTTAACCGCATTTTTAGTGATTTCATTAAAGGTTATACGATAAGTGTTCTTTTCATCAAGCTTAAGGACCTTTTCAAGATGCCATGAAATTGCCTCTCCCTCACGGTCAGGGTCCGTTGCAAGATATATTTTCTTAGCTTTCTTTACCTGTTTCCTGAGCTCGGCAAGCTGATCGCCCTTTCCTCTTATTGTAATATATTTAGGTTCAAAGCTTCCGCTTTCCACATCGATTCCGAGCTGACTTTTGGGAAGATCCCTTACATGTCCGCCGCTTGCGGTTACCTCATACTTTGATCCCAAAAACTTCTGAATTGTTTTTGCTTTTGAAGGTGACTCCACTATCACGAGATTGTCTGCCATTTTTTACACCATTCCTTCTTTATGTAAATTATGATGCACGTCTCATCGACTTAAAAGCATACAACAAGTTTTAACATATTTCAAGAGTAAATTTATTTTTTCTCGGATGCGATGCATAGTCCCGACCCTTCGGAATCTTTGATAAAGCCTTTGTTTTTAAGGCTGTCAACGGTCTCTACCGCGGTAAAATAATCCATTCCCGAGCGCATCATAAGCTCATCAAAGTATATAGGTTTATAGCCGATAAAGGATAAAATTCTTTTTTCTTCTGTTGTAAGCCCTGGATTTTTTGCTTTTTCTTCATTATTTTTATCCGGACATAAAAAACTGTACTGTGAATCCTTGTCTTTATGATATATCACAAAATCAGGATACTTATCCTTAAGGGCAAATGCTATATCATTTACTTCCGTGACAAGCTGAGCCCCCTTTTTTATCAGTTCAAGACATCCTTCCGACAAAGGATCACTCAGTCTTCCGGGTATCACAAAAACATCCTTTCCCTGTTCCAGCGTATGATTAACTGTTATCATGGTTCCGCTTTTTTTCCTCGCTTCTATCACAAGCAGTCCGTCGGACAGTCCTGCGATCAGGCGGTTCCTTTCCGGGAAATGATTTTTTAAACCCTTGCATCCCACATAATATTCTGAAATAATTCCGCCCTTTTCAGGAACACGGTCATAAATTTCCTTGTTTTCCACAGGATATATCGTGCCTATGCCGTTGCCAAGTATTGCTATGGTTTTTCCGCCGGCTTCCATACAGGCTTTATGGGAAGCTCCGTCAATGCCGTGAGCCATCCCGCTGATGATACAGACGCCGCCCTCCGTAAGTTCTTTTGTAAAAGTTTTACATATGTTTAAACCATAATCGGAGCATGCTCTTGCCCCGACTACCGCTATCGAAGGAATGTTTTCATCGGGAAGGCTTCCGATCAAAAAGAAACCTAAGGGTGGTTTTTCAAGCGCCTTGAATCTTTCCGGATATTGTTCGGATTTTACCGAAATGAATTCTGCATTCAGCTTCCACAGCTCATTTCTTATCCTGTCTTCAGAAAAATTTCGTGCGGATCGTTCCGATATCTCCCTCACTCTTTGATTTATTTCGTCGGGAAGCTTTGCTTTTAATGAATCGGCAAATATTTCATCAACCGAATCATATCGTAAAAGCAGGGCATACTTTTCACTAAGTTCAAGTCCGATAATGCTGCAAAACCATAGAAGGCTCTTTTCATCAGATCTTAAGGCTTTTTCAAAATACCGACTCATTTCATGACTCCTTCAGATTGGTGATCTTAAACATAAGAGCCTCGCTCACATGCTTATCGAGTATGATCTCAGAGCCTTCAAGGTCTGCGATAGTCCTTGCTGTTTTAAGTATTCTGTAATAAGATCTTGCAGAAAATTCCTGCTTATCGAACATTTCCTTCAGTCTGTGTTTTGAAGCATCGGATATTTTACAGTAATATTCAGTCTGCTTTCCGTTTATTCTTGAATTAAACATGGCTCCGTTACCTTTATATCGTTTTTCCTGCATTTTTCTTGCTCTCATCACCCTTTTTTTGATCGATTCGGAGCTCTCGTTAACGGTTCTTATATCGAAATCCTCAAACTTTATTGCCGGCATGTCTACCTTCAGATCGATACGGTCAAGTATAGGCTGGGATATTCTTGAAATATATCTGGCTATTTCGTTAGGCATGCATTTGCAACGGTTCCTGTCGGGGAAATATCCGCAGGGGCAGCGGTTCATTGCCGCGACCAAAGTGAATTTTGCCGGATATTTAATGCTGCCCGAGATCCTGTTTATCACTATTTTTCCTGATTCCAGCGGTTCACGAAGAAGATCAAGCAGCTCTCTTCTGTGCTCCGAAAACTCATCCATAAACAAAATCCCGAGATGTGCAAAGCTTATTTCCCCGGGCATAGGATAATTTCCACCGCCGATAAGTCCTCCCTTGCTTATTGAATGATGCGGATCTCTGAAGGGTCTTTCGTTGATAAGTCCGGTACGGTCAAGCTTTCCCGCCACGGAATATATTCTTGTAAGTTCAATCTGTTCGGAGTAAGTCAGGGGAGGCATTATGGTCGGTATCCTTCTTGCTATCATGGTTTTTCCTGCTCCGGGAGGTCCTGCCATTAATAGGTTATGCATGCCCGCAGCACAGATTTCGGCCGCTCTTTTGGCAAGAAACTGACCTTTGACATCGGAAAAATCAAGCCTTTCATTTTCAGTTTTACCGTCTTCATCCCTTTTTTCTGCTTTTACAGGATATTTAATGCCTTTTGTAAAATAGTCGAAGGCCTGCAAAAGATCGGCAACTGGTATGATTTCCATATCTTTTATAAGACCTGCTTCATTATAATTTTCGGCAGGCACCATTACCTTCCTCAGTCCGTCTTCTTTTGCTGACATTACGCAGGAAAGTATTCCTTTTACCGGAGAAATATTTCCGTTAAAGGCAAGCTCACCGAACACGGCAATATCACCGATTCTGTCTTCCTTAAAGCATCCCATGCAGCAAAGTATTCCTGCGGCAACCGCAAGATCATACTGTGTTCCGTTTTTCTTTAAATCTGCCGGAGAAAGATTGACCGTTATTTTTCTGTTCGGATATTCAAAGCCCGAATTTTTAAGCGCTATTTTGACTCTTTCCTTTGATTCTCTGGCTTCCGATGAAAGCTGTCCGACCATTTCCATGCCCGGAAGTCCGTTATTTATATCGATTTCCACCTTTATTGTTTTTGCTTCAATGCCAAAAACCGCCGCACTGTACGTAATACTTAACATTTTTTCCTCCGGGATATGCCATACATAATTTTTTATAATGACAAAAGTATGATAATGATAAGACATTTATCACAAGATTTCCATTAGCATAATACCCAAACAAGCAGCAAAAAGCATATTAAGAATCACGAGGACAAAAATTAAATACGGCAGTTCAATCGTCAGATTGTACGATTTAACTGCCGTATTTTTGTTTGTTTTTAACAATAAATCAAATGGTTATTTTTTCAAAAGGTTTCTGAGCTCGTCCATAAATGTATTTACATCCTTGAATTCCCTGTAAACCGAAGCAAATCTTACATAAGCAACATCATCAAGCTCTTTAAGCTTATCCATTACGATCTCACCGATAACTGAGCTTTTAACCTCTTTTTCTTCAAGATTAAACACTGCGGTCTCAACACTGTCAACAAGGTCATTGATCTGTTCAACCGATATCGGACGCTTTATGCACGCACGGAACACACCCTTTTCAATCTTGGATCTGTCATAGGGCTCCCTGATGTTATCCTTTTTGATTATCACCAAAGGGATAGACTCGATTTTTTCATAGGTAGTAAAACGTTTGCCGCAGGTATCGCACTGACGTCTTCTTCTGATCGAAGCATTGTCGTCGGCAGGTCTTGAATCGATTACCTTTGTATTTTCATCACCGCAAAACGGACATTTCATTCTTTTATCCTCCTACCAAACGCAGTATATTATATAAGACCGGCAATATCGATGTTTTCGCCGCTGATTCCGATGACTGCGCCTTGTTTTGCTTCGGGTGCATCCTTATGGGCAATCAGCCATTTATTGCTTGCAAAAAGACGTTTGTCGTCTTCATTTTTAACATCGATCTTCGGCGAATCATAGTTGGTGCCTTTTGGAAGAATGATGACTACTCTGAAAGCTTCGCCCGCCTTTGCGCTGCAGGGAGCATAGTGAAGCGTTGTAGCATAAAGCTCCACAGCCGTACCGGAAGGGCAGAAAAAAGCTTCAACAAGGGAAGAATCAAGGATTTTGCCGTCGGCGGCATCCTGCTGTCTTGCAAGAAGAAGTATGCAGTCGCTGGCCGCAATATCGATTTCCGAATCCCTGTGATATTCAAGGCAATTAAGTCTGGTATTGGTCCCGTTGCAATAACCGATCTGTATCGGCATGCCGCCGTAACAGTTATCCGTAAATTCCTTCATTGCGGGAGTTTCCTCAAGACCTGCATCCGAGGGAACATAAATCACGCTGTCCTTAGGCGCGGGACTTGTTTTTACAAGCTTATCAAGCAATTCACTGACGTTATAACCGCTTACTATGCGGCCATAAGTGCAAAACTCGGGATCCTTAACATTTTTAATGATTAAACCCATCTTCTTCCTCCGATTGTATAAACAATTTAAATACAGTATCAATACAATATCTTGTACCGTAAAAGTTCACTGTTAATAAGTATAGCATAGCCTTAGATTAGTTTCAATAAATATTTTTTAATTTGCATACAATTTTTTCTTGTTATTATCACTCAAGTGGTATATAATAAAAAAAATCAATTCAGGAGGGTGTAATGAAACATTTGCTCAGTCCGCTTGATTTTTCACTTGAGGAAGTAAGCGATATGCTTAAGCTTGCCCAGGACATCATGAAAAATCAAAGTAATTATTCCCATGTGTGCGAAGGGAAAAAACTTGCCACACTGTTTTATGAACCAAGTACACGTACAAGGCTCAGTTTTGAAGCCGCAATGTTAAATCTCGGAGGAAAAACCTTAGGTTTCCAGTCGGCCGATTCTTCTTCCGCTTCCAAAGGCGAAAGCGTTGCCGATACTATCAGGGTTGTTTCATGTTACGCAGATATATGTGCGATGAGACATCCTAAAGAAGGTGCTCCGATGGTTGCTTCCCAGTACTCCCGTATTCCCGTTATCAACGCCGGTGACGGCGGTCACAACCATCCCACTCAGACTTTTACAGATCTTTTTACAATTCTTCAGTTAAAAGGACGTCTCGACAATATGACCATCGGTCTTTGCGGCGATCTTAAGTTCGGACGTACCGTTCATTCTCTTGTTAACGCAATGAAGCGTTATTCAAATGTTAAATTTGTATTTATTTCTCCGGATGAACTTAAAATTCCTCAATATCTCCGTGAAGAGCTTACAAACGAAGGCTATGATTTTGTCGAAGTCCGTCAGCTTGAAGACGTGATCGGTGATCTTGACATCCTTTACATGACAAGAGTACAAAAAGAACGTTTCTTTAACGAGGATGAATATATCAGACTGAAAAACAGCTTTATACTTGATGAAAGAAAGCTCATGCTCGCAAGACCTGACTGCTTTATCCTTCATCCTCTCCCGAGAGTCAACGAGATTTCGGTTGAAGTTGACAACGACCCCAGAGCCGCATACTTTAAGCAGGTTCAAAACGGTGTTTATGTCAGAATGGCTTTGATACTTATTCTTCTCGGTCTCGACAAACAGTTCAGTATTTAAAGGGAGGTTATCATGCTAAATATAGGCGGATTACATGAAGGCGTCGTTATCGATCATATTGTTGCCGGCGGTGCCATGAAAATATACAATTATCTCAACATGGAAAAATGGGATACAGAGATTGCCATAATAAAAAATGCTTCCAGCAACAAGATGGGACGCAAGGACATAATAAAGTTCGAAGGAAAGCCTGTAGTTGACCTTGATATGCTCGGGGTTTTCGATCCCAATATCACGTTCAATATCATACAAAACAATGAAATAGTTGAAAAAAGGAAGGTCCGTATGCCCGAAGTGGTTGAAAACATCATGCAATGTGTTAACCCGCGCTGCATCACCTCCATCGAGCAGGAGCTTCCTCATAAATTCATATTATCCGACAGGACAAATCTTGTTTACAGATGTGTTTACTGCGAGCAGAAATTTAAAGGCTTCAAATAATGCTTACTTTTTCGGAGCAGTGATCACTATCCTGTTTCCTTCAAGTTCAACCTTTACCTGGTTGCCCGTAATGCCTGCGGCATTTAACATTTCTCTCGGCAGCTGAAGCCTGCCGACCCTGTCAAGTATCATAAACTCATCATGTTCTTTAACATCCGAACCGGCAGCAGAAGCCCTTACGACTCTCTCGCTGCTGGTTTTTCCGTCTTTGATCATTATTACCCTGTCAACCTTTTTGGCAAGATTGATATCATGGGTAACGATAACTATTGTAGTCCCGAGCTCTTTATTTAGTTTGTTAAACACTTCCAGCAGCTGATCAGAGGTTTTCTGATCCACGGAACCCGTTGGTTCGTCGGCAAGCAGAAGCTTTGGATTGTTTGCAAGAGCTATTGCAATCGCAATCCTCTGCTGTTCGCCTCCGGAAAGCTGGTTAAGCTTGGAATCTTTTCTGTGTGTCATTCCGACAAGCTCCAAAAGCTCCATTGCCCTCTTTTTTTTATCGTTATGGCTCTTTGAAAACAGCATAGGAAGCATTACGTTTTGTACCGCAGTAAGATAAGGGAAAAGATTTCTGGCATTATTCTGCCATACAAAGCCGACAATGTTCTGTTTATATTCAACATATTCCTTTTCATTCATTTTGAAAAGATCTTTTCCGTCAACATAAAGCTTGCCTGCGGAGGGTCTGTCAAGACCTCCGATAAGATTTAAGAAGGTTGATTTACCGGAACCCGAGCTGCCGATAATGGCAACGAGCTCTCCTTTATTGACCTTAAGCTCAAGTCCCTGCAATGCAAGAACTTCGGTATCGGCTGTTTTATATATTTTGACAAGATTTTCACAGAGTATCATCACATCGTCATTTAAGTAGTCTTCAAGCTCCTTATCGGTCGATGCCGCATATGCGGATAATAATCCGTTCTTGTTTTCTGAAGTTTCACTCATCAGCTCATCCTCACTAATGACTCTCGTCAATTCTTCGTTTTGGTATTGTCGGTTGCGGAAATTATCTCACCGTCAAGTATTTCATATACCATATCCCCGTATTCCATCATTTTGGGATCGTGGGTTGTCATGACTATCGTAATTCCTTCCTTTGCAATAAGCTCCTTAAACAGGGTGATCACTTTTATGCTGGTCGCCGAGTCAAGCTCGCCCGTGGGCTCATCAGCAAAGATCACCTTGGGTTTGTGGACTATAGATCTTGCGATTGCAACTCTCTGCTGCTCGCCTCCCGATAATTCCTCGGGCATGTGGCTTGACCTTTTGCTTAGTCCTACCATGTCAAGACATTCCTTAACTCTTTCGTCCCAGTTCCCTGTATAGCCGGAAAGCCTCAATGAAAATTCCACATTCTGATAAGCATTCATAACAGGGATAAGGGCAACGGACTGGAAAATATATCCCAGCTTTTCGCGTCTAAGTCTTTCCAGCTTTTTATCGTCTGCCTTACTGATGTCCTCACCGTCAAGGATAAGAGTTCCCTCGCTCGGTTTGTCAAGACAGCCTATGATGTTAAGCAAGGTCGTTTTACCTGAGCCGGAACGTCCTTTAAGTATCGTAAGCGCGGACTTCGGTACCATAATATCAATACCCTTTAAAGCATAGAAAGGATTACCGGCAACCGTGAAGCAACGTTTTATTCCGCTTGTTTTTATCATTTCCTCCATCACGTTACCCCCTTAATCCTCTCCAAGCTTGAGTGCCTGGGTGATCTTCATGTTTTTAAGTATTTTGCTTATTATAAAGAAACAGGTGAGAAGCATAAGTATTACACAGACTCCGATTCTTATCATATCTGCCGGGCTTATGATTATCCTTGTTTCAAGCGTTGTATATTTTGAAATATAGGTAAGCTCAATAAGCGGAACATAGAGTATGGCAGCAAGGATTCCGACGATACCGCCGTAAATTATCGGTATCAGCGAGCCGAATATATGCTCATTTATCAGCATTTTTTCAATTTCTCCCATGCTCATACCCATCGCTCTGTAAATTCCGAACATAAGCTCTCTCGATTTGATGGATGTGATCCAGTAGATAAGGAAGCCTATCATGCTCAGTATCAGCACAACGATAAACGCTATTGTAAGCATACCGCTCGTGATCTGATAGAAAGGCTGTTCCTTTATCGAATCCGCTTCCACCATGGAATCGTAAAAGCTTTCATAGGCAATGTTCTTTTCTTCCGCAAAATCGTAAATCGGATCGGGGTTATCGGTATTAATCCACCACTCATATGGTTCAAGTCCGTAAACGCTATTGCAGGTCGAATAATTCATTACCATCAGATACCTGTCCATATATGCATAGGTACCGTCTTTCTGTTTGGTATACTGCTTGTTTTCATAACCTGGCCATGCATCGACAATACCGCAGACAATAAGATTTTTAAATTTCATCTTATTTATCAGGTTTTTACGGTAAACAGTTACCATATCACCGATCGAAACATTATAGAGCTTGGCCATGTTTCTTGAAATGATCACACCTTCGGGCTGTGCGGCAAGCGAATTAAGATAATAATACCAGTGATACTTTGTTGCATCCTTGGGCATATAAGCACTCTTACCAAAATCATAGGTATCTATTGCCATGAAAAGTGTCGAATCGCTTATCACTTCAACATTTACGGAAAAGCTTGCTTTCTGATCGACAACTACCTTTGCCGCATGGTTTACCTTACTGAAAAGGTCGGTATAGTCGGTATGAGGTTCATAATATTCAAGCTCTTCGGCATAACCCATTTCAATGGCGGCTTTATTATGTCTCCATTTTTCCTTCATCGTGATGACTGAACCGTTGTCATAACGTACTCTCATATCCTCGTTTCCGGTTATAGTTCTTGCTGTAGTTGCATTAAAGATACCCAGAGAAAGCGTGAATACGAGGAAAACAATGATGAAGCTCTGCTTCCTTATGCTCTTGTTAATCTGCATGAACGAGGCAAAGCCGGCAGGTTTCCATTTGTTCTTTCTAAGCCTGAAAACAAGAGAAGAAACATACGGCAAAAGTCTCAGCAGGAGCAAAGCCGTTGCCAGTATGAAAACCGATGACGAAAAATAAAGCAGAGGATCGAGTGCATTGTCCGTGTTTACGTTTTCGATTATAGAATCGGTCTGTCTCTTGAAATTGAAATAACCGTAAACAGCCACCAGAAGCAGAATGAAATCAAGGAAAAATTTCTGCCAGAGAGGTGCTGCGTTTTTCTTCTTGTTAACCTTCTGTTCAACAATAGAGAAATTCGCATACTTCATGACCGGTATGGTCATAATTATCATTGAAAGCAAGGCAGCGGCCAAAGCATAAAGGACCGAGGTCAGGGTGATTCTTGCGGTAACTGTTGTCCTTACGCTGAATTCCATGAAGGATCTGGTCGATCCGAAAATGCGGCAGAAAACATATCCCAAAGGAATTCCGAACACAAGGGCAATGGCGGATATGATTCCTCCCTGCATAAGATATGCCAAAAGCAGCTGGAATTTACTCACGCCGCGGCTTTTAAGCATTGCAATCTCGCCCTGCTCTATAGAAATTATCTGGTTTGATACCATAAAGATAAAGGCGACAAGAAGCATCATTACCGGAATCTGGAAGATCCACATTGTAACGTTTACCTTGTTGCTTCCTTTGGTATAATTTGCAAAGGAGTTTTCAAAATTGAATTCACAGGTATATAAACCGCCCTCACAGTCAGCCATTACTTTTTTGTCGGCTTCATAAAACGAATCGATCTCATCGGTCCTTATCGTTTCATAATCAAAGGAAAGGCTTGTCTCGTTTATGACAGTGGTGATCATGTTTTCACCCATAAATACGCTGTCAAATACATCCTTGTCGATGAACATATTCTGGTCGTATGCAAGGGCATCCTTGATCCAGAAGGGATCGTTTTCTTTTGATGCCTTATATACACCGCTGATCTTAACCTTGATATTTTCACCGTTCTCATCGATTATCGGAGTAACGATCTTGTCATTAATGATCAGACCGGTGTTTATCAGCATGGTTTCGCTGATCACCGCATCAAGATATCCCTCTTCGTCAATCTTGTTGTCATATAATGAGCCGTAAACTATCTCAATATGGTCCTCGAAACCGTATAAGGTATCTATTGAAAGATCCTTGTTTTTTACATTGCTTCTTTTAATCTCAAGTCCGGACGACAGGTAATGCGTACGGAGGTGGGTGTTTACGGCAGCGGCTTTATGCGGATAAAGGCCGGCAAGAGTCTCGCCTGCTTGCTTGTAATCGTCAAAAAGTTTGGTTGAAAAGCTTTCCTTTCTGAGATTATTAAGGCTTCCGTTTATCTTTACAACAACCGGATACTCATTGTTATCCTCAAGGTACTGCGCCAGCTCATCAGTAAGCATTTTCTGGAGTGCAGCTTCCTTATACATCGGATTGCAGCATGCAATGGCAATAAGAAGTATGGTTCCTATCAGCATGCAGGAAACAAGCCATTTTTTATTCATTATTTTTTGAAAAATAAATTTATACATTAACGGCCTCCGTTATTTATCAAGCATGCTGATAATATCGCCTTCGTTAAGTCCGAAAACCCAGGCGTAACTGTCATTTTTAAGTACAAGTTTAATATTTTTCTTAACCAATGAACCGTTCTCATCAACCTTCAACAGCACATAGGTATTTCCTTTCTCATCGGAGTTCACATAGCGGATATCGATCAAAGGTACATTTTCGAATGAACAGAATTCATAAACGGCTTTTGTTTCGATATCGCTTATTTTTTCGGCGCTTATGCTGCCGTCAGTTATTTTACCGAGAACGATATCATTGTATTTTCCGCCGGTATTATAGCAATTATATGCTTCGACCTCAAAGCTTACCGGCTCTGAGTTGTTTATCGAACTGACTTTAAGCTTTGCACCGTACCTTATGTTCATGGTACCCTCGCCAAACCTGTCCGGTATGCTCAGATAAAACTTGTCCGGATCGGAAATGAAAGCAATTATCTGATCGGCTCTCTGTCCGGAACCTACGAAAATGGAATTAACGGTATTGAAGATACCGTCATAACCGGCATAGACTGTTACAGGCTCGCCATTCTTCCATATCTCGTAATTATCGGCCTTCTGCTTAAGCTTTTCAAGCTTCTCCGAGTTATCGGCAATATAATCCTCAAGCTCTTCTTCAAGCGAAGCGATTTCAATGTTAAGATACTGCTGCTCCTTAATATCCGTCGTTTCTTTCAGTAAAGCTTTATTCTCTTCAATAGAGTTGTTGTATTCCTTTATTTTTTTATCATATTCGAGCTTATTGCTTTCATATTCGATTTTGGCTTTTTCATAGTCGGTTTCCTTGACGGAAGGAATAATGCTTAGTATCTTTGTGTCGGCATTTACATAGATATCGCTTGTTTTATCTATAAATATCTGATCTATCATGCCGGGAACCGGTGAGTAGAATATATTGTTGTTGTAAAATGACTTATTTATGCCGTTTATCTCTGTTTCAATTGAAAAGCTGCCGTTCTTAACAACGGTTTCGGTATATTTATAGTTGGAATTGTGCTCATCATCACACCAGAATATCATATCTCCTTCATTAAGGCCATCGGTGATCTCGGTATAATTGTCGCAAACATTGCCGGCTTCAACAAAGGTAATCGCTCTTTCCTTGTCCTCTTCTTTTCTCAGAACATAGAGCTTTCCGCTTTCGTCATCTTCATAAATACATTCATTCGGGACATACAAAACATCCTTACAGCTGTCATATCTGTCTATCACACATCCGTAGGTACCGATTTCGAGGTCTTTGTCGCTGAAATCATATCTGCTGTAAAGCGTTTTATTGTAATCCTTTGCTTCGCGAAGCTCTTCATCGGTGTATTTGAGCAGAGTAAGGTCAGTATAGCTTTCTCCTCCGATAATGAGCTCGGTGCTGTCAATTCCTTTAAGCTCCTTGTCGCTTTTATAATCGTAGCAGAAATATTTTTTGCTGTTATCGGCGATTACACATGCCAGAGTGAATTCATCGGCATCATCATTTCCCTGATATGCCATATAAACTATGGTTCCGTCACAGGGAGCCTTTACTACGGATTTTTCTTCCTTGCGTTTGCCTTCTTCAAGAGCCTCACGTAACGCAAGCTCTTCCGATTTTCTGCTCTTTGCTTCAAGCTCAAGATTAAGCTCGGCTTCGGTGATCTCGGTTTCGTATATTTCTTTTTCGTAACCGTTAAGACCTGCAAGCCTCTTCTTCATATCGTTAATTTTCTTTTCGTTTTCTTTGTCATAGTAGGAACTGATCTCGGAATACTTTTCAAGCTCCTTTTCAGTTCTTTCATTATCCTTTTTCAGATCTTCATTTAGGGAATATATGACATCTCCGGCCTTTACCTTGTCACCCAGACGAAAATTGATTTCGGAAATTTTTCCGTCTATCTCGAAATAAACTTCGGACAACATCGGCATTATGCTTCCGTTTCCGATGTTTACGGAGCATATGTCTCCTTTTTTTACGGTGTAATACAGAGGCATTACTTTATCGGTTTTTGTCAGTTCCGGGATTTTGGTGCCACAGGCGCATAAAGAAAGCATGAGGCAAAATATCAGGATTATTCCAATTATTTTTTTCATCTTATGCTCCTTTACTTCTTATTGTCCGAAGAATCTCTGTTTGTCAGCACCGTTTCGCCAAGCTCAAGACCTTCCTTGATTTCAATTATGTCCGTGTTGGCAACGCCGACTTCAACCTTTTTAAGCTTTCTTTCCCCGTTGTCATCCTGAACATAGACCACAGCCTCGTCTTCAGACTGTATAACGGAGGTTTTGGGAATGTAGAGAACATTTTCGGCTGATTCCGTTACTATGGTTATCGATGCCGAAAGATCTCCCGTAAAATCCGTATCATTATCGGTTTCAAGATGAAATCTGATTTCATAGGTGTTCGAATTGTCCGCAACAGGTTCTATACTGAAACATCTTACCTTAATGGTTTTACGGTCAATTTCCACCTCCTGCTGACCGCGTCTGATTTTTGGCGCATAGAAATAAACAAGATCATAAACCTCATCGAGTTTAAACAATCTTACATTTTTCGTCGAGCACGCAAAATAACCCATTTCGTCACTTAGGGTTATGGCTGTTTCATTCCTGTTCAGTTTTTTTCTTTCGGAAGTTGTTGCAATATATGTGACTGTACCGTCAATATCGGCATAGATCCTGCAGCCCTCTAACTGCTCTTTGGCCTCTTCAAGCTTTGCGGTACTTACATTAAGCTGTTGCCTGGAGATTTCAAGCAAACGATTGTATTCATCATAGTCTGAGGAGTCGTAAGCCCTGCCGTATCTTTGCTTTATGGACCTACGCTTTTCTTCAATATCGCACATGGAAGTGTAATATGATATTTCGGCATTATATTTATCCACATCGGCTTCCAGCTTTTCAATGTTAAGCTCTCCTGTATAGCATTCAAGCAAAAGGTCGCCTTTTTTAACATAATCACCGACCTTAACATAAGCATTGCTGATTATTGCGTTATCTTTTGAAAACTTCAAGGAGCTGCCACCGGACAATACATAATTCAGATATTCGACTACAGTTTTGTTTACGTCGCCCTTGGCAACCTGAAAGGTTGAAAAATAATTGTAATTTACTGTCTGGGCAACGGGTGCTTTCCTGTTCTTCTCAGTTTTTGAAGCAAATGAGCATGCATAAAGAAGGACTGATGCCGAAACAACCAGTCCAACATAAAGCACTTTTCCCCAATTTCCGGATATTGATTTCAAAATCCGATCCTCCCAATATCATTATAATATTCAGTGCTTAAAATAAACCCGTGATATTACCTTCGGAATTTACGTCAATACGTTCTGCGGCGGGCGATTTAGGAAGCCCGGGCATAGTCATTATGTTACCGGTCAGCACAACTACAAAGCCGGCGCCGGCGCTTACATATACATCAGGCACATTGATCTTAAAGCCCTCAGGCCTGCCAAGCTTTGATGCATCATCGGAAAGCGAATATTGTGTCTTTGCAATACAGACGGGGAGACTGTCAAAGCCCAGTGATGATATATGTTCCAGCTTTTTAAGTGCAGACGAATCAAAGACAACACTGTCCGCGCCGTAAATGTCTTTGCAGACCTTTTCTATTTTTTCTTTAAGCGGCAACCCGTCCGGGTAAAGAGGTGAAAATTCCGATTCGTTATTTTCAATGACATCAAGAACCTCATCGGCAAGGGCAAGACCGCCCTCACCTCCCTTTGCCCAAACATCGGAAAGGGCAAAACGGCATCCGCGTTTATGGCAGAACTCTTTTACAAAATCTATCTCTGCGTCTGTATCGCTTAAGAAATGATTAAGTGCGACAACAACAGGAACTTTATATTTCTGAATATTTTCAATATGCTTTTCAAGATTTACTATGCCTTTTTTAAGAGCATCGAGGTTTTCTTCCGAAAGCCTGTCCTTCGGACAGTATCCGTTGTATTTAAGAGCTCTGATCGTTGCCACAAGAACAACTGCCGAAGGTTTCAGACCACCCTTACGGCATTTAATGTCGAAGAATTTTTCGGCTCCGAGATCGGCTCCGAATCCGGCCTCCGTAACGACAATATCAGCCATTTTGAGCGCTGTTTTTGTTGCGATCAGTGAATTACAGCCATGTGCAATGTTTGCAAAAGGGCCGCCGTGGATAAGGACCGGAGTATGTTCAAGTGTCTGAACAAGGTTTGGCCTGATGGCATCTTTCATAAGAGCTGTCATTGCGCCGACAGCCGAAAGATCGCCTGCGGTAACAGGCTCTTTATCATAGTTATAACCGATTATTATTTTTGAGAATCTGTCGCGAAGATCGTCAAGATCCTTTGCAAGACATAAAATTGCCATGATTTCGGAAGCAACGGAAATAACAAAATGATCTTCTCTTACAACTCCGTTTGCTTTCGGACCGAGGCCGATGATTATATCTCTTAATGCACGGTCATTCATGTCGACACAACGCTTCCAGCTTATATTTTTCGGGTCGATATTAAGTGAATTGCCCTGATGGATATGGTTGTCAATCATTGCTGCAAGCAGGTTGTTACATGCACTTACCGCATGAAAATCCCCGGTAAAATGAAGATTGATATCCTCCATCGGCACAACCTGGGCGTAACCGCCTCCCGCAGCCCCGCCTTTAACACCGAAGCACGGACCGAGCGAAGGCTCACGAAGAGCAATTATCGATTTAATGTTCTTCCTTCCGAGTGCTTCTCCGAGGCCTACTGTCACCGTGGTTTTTCCTTCACCCGCGGGTGTGGGATTTATCGCAGTCACGAGCACAAGCTTTCCGTCGGGATTGTTTTTGATGGACTTAAGATATTCATTGCTGAGCTTTGCCTTGTATTTTCCGTAAAACTCAATATCATCCTCTCCAAGCCCGATTTTTGCGGCAATATCTTTTATAGGATATAATTCAGCGTTCTGAGCAATTTCAATGTCTGTCATGATTATTCCTTATTCCTTATGATAATTAAAGTGTATCGATATATTCGCAGGCTTCAAGTGCTGCTATCGCGCCGTCAGACGCTGCGGTCGTCAGCTGGCGGATCTTTTTAGTCCTGCAGTCTCCTGCAGCAAATACACCCTTTACATCTGTTCTGCAGTTTTCTCCTGCAACAACATATCCGGCAGCATCAAGAGCAACAAAATCCTTGAACAGGGCATTTGAAGGAATCTGACCTATCGCCACAAAGATACCGTCAACATCAAGCTTTCTCAGCTCACCTGTCTTAACATTTTTTACTTCAAGGCCCGAAACCCTGTCTTCACCGGTCAGTTCAACGGAAACGCTGTCTAAAACCAGTTCGACATTTTCCTTTGCTTTAAGCCTTTCAAGCGTGGCAGGCTCTCCTCTGAAAGCATCCCTTCTGTGTACAATGTAAACTTTCCGGCAATAATTGCTTAAGAAACCTGCATCTTCAAGAGCAGTATTTCCGCCACCGATAACAGCAACGTCCTTTCCTTTGAAAAACGCACCGTCGCATGTTGCACAGTAGGAAATTCCCTTACCGATCATTTCCTTTTCGCGTTCAAGACCAAGAGGACGGTTTGTTGCTCCTGTCGCAATTATCAGAGCCTTTGATTCATAAACATTGCGTTTTGTCGTAACGGTAAATATATCGGCTTCTTTCTTAACTTCAAGCACGCCCTGGGTTTTAATGACGGCCCCTGCATCTTTAGCCTGCTCAAAAAGCCCGGTTGCGAATTCAAAGCCTGAGATATTTTTTATTCCGGGATAATTTTCAACCTCGGGTGTGTTTATTATCTGGCCGCCGTATGCCTTTGCTTCAAGTACCAGCGCCGACTTACCTGCTCTTACGGCGTAAATCGCAGCACTCAGACCGGCAGTTCCGGCACCGATTATGATTACGTCATACATAAGCATTTTTCCTTTACTTTGATCACATTCCCAAAAGATCGTAAATCTCGTCTTCTGAAATCACGCCTACGGATTTATTTGCAACCTCGCCGTTTTTAAAAACTATCAAAGTCGGAATTGAAGAAATACCATATCTGGCACAGAGCTCCGGCTGGTCATCTGCATCGATTTTTCCTACTTTAAAGCCTTCGGCGCTTTCTGCAATTTCGTCAACAACGGGTGAAAGCATTCTGCAAGGTCCGCACCATGAAGCCCAGAAATCCACAAGTACAGGTACATCGGATTTAAGTACTTCTGCATCAAAATTTTCTTCTGTCAAAACTATTGGTGTCATAATTGTATTCCTCCTTTTTATATGAAATTTTCAATCAACAAAGCTTCTTATTATCGTCATGTTACCTTCAAGCACGTATTCGCCGTAGGATGAAGGAATGATAAAGTGGTCGCCTTTTTTTATGGATACATCGTTGATTTTTCCGCTTCCTTCAACAACCGACATGTTGATGTAAGGGTCTTCCATATCAAAGCTTATCGAACCGTTCTTTAATTCGAGTTTTTCAACAGTATAATAAGGACATTTTACAAATCTTGTGATTACACAGTCTCCGAGATCGCTTACGACCGGCTTCTCTTTGCTTTCTGTAAAAGGTGCCTTTATAACATCGATGCTCTGACGGATATGAAGCTGCCTCGGCTTGCCGTTCTGCAGTCTGTCATAGTCATATACACGATAAGTTATATCTGAGTTCTGCTGTGTTTCAAGTATCAGTGTTCCGCCCTTGATCGCATGGAGCGTACCGGGATCGATCTGGAAAAAATCTCCCTTATGTACCGGAATTTCCCTGATAAACTCTTTCCACCTGGAGTTCGTTATCATGTCCTCGACCTCGGCATGATCCTTTGCATTGTGTCCGATCACTATTTTGGTGCCGGGTTCACAGTCGAGTATATACCAGCATTCGGTTTTGCCAAGAGAACCGTTTTCGTTCTTTTTAGCATATTCATCATTTGGATGCACCTGTATGCTAAGATCGTCCTTTGCATCAATTATCTTTATCAGAAGCGGGAATCTGTCATTTTTGGGATTTCCGAAAAGCTCGGGATGGTTTTCATAAAGCCAGCTCAGGCTTTTTCCGTCAAATTCTCCGCCTTTTATCAGGCAGTCTCCGTTTGGATGCGCACTTATTGCCCAGCATTCACCGGTATCGTCACCGGGGATATCATAGCCGAATTGCCTTAATTTATTTCCTCCCCATATCATTTCCTTGAATACGGGGTTCAGAAAAATAAGTTCCATATCATTTACTCCGAATCTTATTTGCCAAATTTGAAATCAGTACCGTACCAGCTGTTGATCATCGCCTCGACAATGCTTGTGAAAAGAAGCGAATTATTCATGTTTCTTCTGATGAGACCGAAGGTTTCGCCGTCGGTAAAAGCATTGTTATCCCACCATACAACCGGAATATTGATTTCTTTGGCTTTTGAAACATAATAACCTGCCCAGTCGGTACGTGCATCGATGTTTGCGCCCTTGCTCATTGCACCGAACTCACCGATGACTGCATAACGGCCTTTGTCTATAAGAATCGATTTGATATCTTCAAACAGCTTGTCAATTTCCTGCTTATCCTTCTGGCTCTGTGATGTCCATTGGTCAGTTCCGCTTGTATTTAATGCGAAATTATAAGGTGTGTATGCATGTATCGACATTATTACCCTGTCATCGTTTTCGGGGAACACATAGTTCTTCCATGCGCTCGAATTTGAAGTTGCGGCATAGCAGGGAACCATCAGGAATCTGGTGGCGTTTTTGCCACCGAGACCTCTTACGGTATTGACAAAATCAGTGCCGAGTTTGTTAACATTATCCCACTGTCCTTTTGTACCATTCCATTCATTGCCCGATCCGATGTTTCTGGGCTCGTTCATTCCTTCAAAGATAAGACGGGCATCATAGTCTGCAAAATAGTTACCTATCTGTTCCCACATTGCCTTTAACTGAGCAGAAGTCTTTTCATAGCCCTCATCGGTGACATTGATCCAGCCGGTATTTGAATTCTTGTCATAATTGTCATGATGGATATTGATGATCACAAACAGGTCTGCTTCAAAAGCCCAGTCAACAACCTGTTTGACTCTGGCAAGCATTTTTTCATCAATCTTATAGGTTTCGGGATCTGTAAATTTAAACCAGGTCACCGGAATTCTAATTGTTGTAAAGCCATAGCCGGCAACAGCCTGTATGAGCTCTTTTGTGATTTCGGGGCAGCCCCAGCTTGTTTCCTGCTTGATCGGATCGGTTCCGTCTCCGCCTGTTGCATCAAGCGTATTTCCGAGATTCCATCCGAGAGCCATTGCAGCCACAAAATCCTTTGCAGTTATTGTATCAAGGTCATATGAGGATGCGCGCTTTGTAACAACCGAATCAGCTGTAGGATTTGCTTTTGATCTATCGCTTGACGAGCTTTCCGATGATTTTGATGAATCGGAAGCCGGATCCGATGACGTATCGGAAGCCGACGAAGATTCAACAGATTCGGAAACACCTGATGAGCTTCCTTTTGAGGAAGAATCCGAACTGCTGCTCTTATCGCCACAGGCAGCAAGCGATAAAACCATTACCGAAACAAGCAACAATGAAATTAATTTTTTCATAAACCTCTCCTTTTTTTATTTTGCAAGCTTCATAAGGTCTGCGGTAAGCTCTTCTCTCTTTTTGTCCGCATCTTCAAAGCTTGTACCCTTTACGCCAATATAGAATTTGATCTTGGGTTCTGTTCCCGAAGGTCTTACACATACCCATGCATCGTTGTCAAGATCGAAATAAAGAACGTTTGACTTACGAAGTCCGGTAGGCCTTACCTTGCCGGTAGCAAGATCCGTTATCGTATCCTTCTGGTAATCCCTGAAAGAAAGTACACTGTAACTGCCGAGTTTCTTGGGCGGATTGCTGCGGATGCTTTCCATCATGGACTTGATCTTCTCAGCGCCTTCAAAGCCCTTAAGTGTTATGGTCTCAAGACCCTCTCTGAAGAAACCGTATTTATTGTATATGACCATCATCTGATCCCAGAGAGTCAGACCCTTGGTATAATAAACTGCCGCAGCCTCGCAAAGAGCCATTACTGCAACAACGGCATCCTTATCTCTTGCATGAGTTCCGACCAGGCAGCCGTAACTCTCCTCGAAACCGAATTCAAAAGTGCCCTTTCCGGATTCTTCCGCAAGCTTGATAAGCTCACCGATATATTTAAAGCCTGTCAGGCATTCCTTGACCTCAACGTTATATGCCTCTCCTACCTTGTCGGCCATATTGGTTGAGACAATGGTCTTAACTATGAAGCTGTCATCCTTTAACAGTCCTCTTTCCTTCTTCTGGCTCAGCAGGTATTCACAGATGATCATACCGGACATGTTGCCTGTAAAGGACATGTATTCTCCGGTCTTTGAATCCTTTGCGTAAACGCCGAGTCTGTCGGCATCGGGATCTGTTGCCAGAACAATATCTGCGTCAACTTCCTTTGCAAGCTTTAATGCAAGTTCAAATGCTGCGGCACTTTCGGGGTTGGGATAATTAACGGTAGGGAAATTACCGTCAGGCAGCTCCTGCTCAGCTACAACATAAACATTTTCAAAACCGATCTCTTTTAAAATTCTTCTGACAGGAAGATTTCCGGTTCCGTGCAAAGGAGTATAAACTACCTTGAGTTTCTTTCCGACTTCCTTTACGATTTCGGGCTGAACAACAAGCTTCTTAAGCTCTGCTATATACTTGTCGTCAATTTCCTTGCCGATTTCAAAGAAAAGTCCCTTTGCTTCAGCCTCTGAGCGAGACATGGTCTTAACCATGCTCCAGTCGCTGACAGCATTAACTTCGTTAATGATTTCCGAATCAACAGGAGGTGTGATCTGTGCACCATCTTCCCAGTAAACCTTATATCCGTTGTATTCTGCAGGATTATGGCTGGCAGTTACATTGATACCTGAAATGCATCCAAGCTCACGAAGAGCGAACGAAAGCTCAGGAGTGGGTCTTAATGACTCAAAACGATATGCCTTGATGCCGTTTGCACAAAGGCAAAGTGCAGCTTCAAGTGAGAATTCAACAGACATTCTTCTTGAATCATAGGCAATTGCAACGCCCTTGTCCTGTCCGCCTTTTTTAATAATATAGTTTGCAAGGCCCTGAGTGGCCTTTCTTATCGTATAAAGGTTCATTCTGTTGGTACCGGCACCGATCACACCACGGAGTCCGCCTGTACCGAATTCAAGATC
>DFFN01000149.1 GCA_002369525.1 Lachnoclostridium sp. UBA3775
GAATTACGCAGAAGAATCCCTGAAGAAGCATTATGAGTGGAAAGGAAAGATTGAGATGATCGTTCGTGCTCCCCTGGAGACGAAGGAAGACCTTTCTCTTGCTTACACCCCCGGTGTTGCACAGCCCTGCCTTGAAATACAGAAGGATATCAATAAGAGCTATGAGCTGACCCGCCGTTCAAATCTCGTCGCTGTTATCACTGACGGCACTGCCGTTCTCGGGCTCGGAGATATCGGTCCCGAAGCCGGAATGCCCGTTATGGAAGGCAAATGCGTGCTTTTCAAGGAATTCGGCGGAGTTGATGCTATCCCGCTTTGCGTAAAGAGCAAGGATGTCGATGAATTTGTCAATACCGTATATCTCATTTCAGGTTCCTTCGGCGGCATCAATCTTGAGGATATTTCCGCACCCCGCTGCTTCGAAATTGAAAGAAAGCTCAAGGAAAAGTGCGATATACCGATTTTCCATGACGACCAGCACGGTACCGCAGTCATCACTCTCGCAGGCATGCTTAATGCCGTAAAGCTTACCGGAAGAAACAAAGAGACAATGAAGATCGTCACCTCCGGTGCAGGTGCCGCAGCAATCGCGATCACCAAGCTTCTGCTTTCCGCAGGCTTCAAGAACATTGTCATGACTGACCGCCACGGTATCATATATAAAGGAAGAGAAGAACTCAACTGGATCAAGGAGGAAATGGCCGAGGTTACAAACCTCAAGCAGGAAAAGGGTACGCTCTGTGATGCTCTCGTCGGTGCGGATGCTTTCATCGGCGTTTCGGCTCCCGGACTTGTTACAAAAGAGATGGTTAGGACCATGAACAAGGATGCTATCATCTTTGCATGCGCTAACCCCACTCCCGAGATCTTCCCTGAGGATGCCAAAGAAGGCGGCGCTCTTGTTATCGCAACCGGACGTTCCGACTTCCCCAACCAGATCAACAATGTACTTGCTTTCCCCGGAATCTTCAGAGGAACCTTTGATGTTCAGGCAAGCGACATAAACGAGGAAATGAAAATGGCTGCCGCAAAGGCGCTTGCAGGACTTATTTCCGATGAAGAGCTTTCGGCTGACTATATCATCCCCAGGGCTTTCGATCCCAGGGTTCGCGAGGCCGTTTCAAAGGCTGTTTCGGAAGCAGCGATAAAAAGCGGCGTTGCAAGGATCAAAAAATAAGTCCGGACATAAAACCTAACAAAAACAGCAAAACAACAACATGCACAAAAACCGAAAAAGAGTTTTGTGCATGTTTTTTTGTTGCCCGGAAATCTTTGTGCAATATGCTGTAGGCATTTTTAATAAGACTTTGGGACATGGCACTTAAAACTGCACAAATATCGGGCCGAAAATTTTTAGGTACTTGATTTTTGCGTCCGGCGGCGGTATCTTTGGGCAAAAGCGGCAGGAATGCCGTTTGAGAAAGAGGTGTGACATGGAGAAACTGCTGGCAATAGTTACTGAGGATGCCGTATACGGAAGAGCTCTGGGTGATTTTATGACCGGCACTCAGCTGCTGGATTACAGTGTAAGGACTTTTTATTCCGCCTCGGACTATCTTATGTACCGGGACGAAAACAGCGTAAGCGTGCTGCTTGCCGACTTAAACTCTATGAACCTGATCCCGGCCGGGCATGAAACCTGCTTTTTGCTTTCCGCCGTAAAGGAGGATGACAGCCGCGGCATATATATGTTCCAGGCTTTTGACCTTATCGTGCGGGAGCTGCTGTTCAGGCTTAATGACAAAAGAGCCGGAAACGTAAAAAACAGCAGGGCTTTAAACGTGTTTGCAGTCTCGTCAGGCAGAGGAGGCAGCGGGGTTTCGACCCTGGCGCTCAGCTTAGCCATGGCAATGAAAAAGGAAGGCAGCACTCTCTTCGTATGTCTGGACCCTTTCTATAATGTACCATGCGCAGGTGCAAGGGAAGGCGGAAGGCTCAGCGAGCTGATAGTGGAACTTAAGGTAAAGAAAAGCAGCTGGATGGATGAGGCAGGGCGCTTCATCAGACACGGCCGCGATTTTGACTATATAAACGGCGTTTATTCCTATGAGGATCTGTACTGCTTCGGCAGGGAGGAAATGAGACTGTTTTTTTCCGGTCTTTCCTCAGACGCAAGATATAAAAACCTTGTCTTTGACCTTGGCCTTCTTCCTCCCGGCATCGGCGTCATCGCTGAAAAGTGCGAAAAAATATTTTTGATCGGCAGCGAAAACGAAGGGCCTGTCGATATGCTCACCAAGCAGCTCATGCTTTCTTCAGGCGTTTCCAAAGATGTGATAAGCTATGTTTCCCTTCCCTTTGACAAAAGCCTGTCGGGTCTGTCTCCGGATTATGCCATGCTTGAAAACTCTGAGATGGCAGGGTTCGGCGAGAAGCTTGTAACCGAAAGGCAAAAAAGCATGAGCGAGGGAAGCGAGCCCGTCACGGAAGTTCCCGGGGCACCAAAAAACGAAATTGTCATAAAGGAAAGCAGGGGCTTCGGCTTCGTGAAGGGAAAGCTTAAAAAGATTGCCGAAAAAGGCTATACGGAGGGCTTTGGTGGATAAGGAATATATTGCGGGTCTGAAAAAAAACGTGATAAATGCCATTGATGTCTCCAGGCAGACCGATGATGACGAGGTGCTTGCCGTTATAGACCGCGTTCTTACTGGCGCTGCCGAAGAACGGTATATGAGCATACCCGAAAGACTTAAAATACGCCGGGATTTTTTCAATTCGATAAGAAGACTCGATGTGTTGCAGGATCTTATCGAGGATGAAAGCATTACGGAGATCATGGTTAACGGCCATGACAGGATCTTTGTCGAACGCGAAGGAAAGCTTGGCGTATGCCCGGTATGCTTCGAATCCAGGGAAAAGCTTGAGGACATAATTCAGCGAATAGCTTCGGGAGTGAACCGTACGGTAAACGAAGCCCACCCGATCGTGGATGCAAGGCTTCCCGACGGTTCGAGAGTAAATATTGTTCTGCCCCCGGTCTCCCTTGAAGGTCCGATCGTCACGATAAGAAAGTTCCAGCGTGAAATGATGAGCATGGAAACGCTTGTCGAACTCGGCTCAATAAGCATAGAGGCCGCACATTTTCTTGAAATGCTGATAAAGGGGCATTACAACATACTGTGTTCGGGCGGTACGGGCTGCGGCAAATCGACCCTGTTAAACGCTCTCTCCCACTTCATCCCCTCATCCGAAAGGGTGATAACCATTGAGGATTCCGCCGAGCTGATAATGAATCATTTACCGAATCTTGTGAGGCTCGAAAGCAGGAATGCGAATGTTGAAGGAAAGCACGAAATTGCCATAAGGGAGCTTATCAGAACCGCGCTCAGAATGAGGCCGGACAGGCTTATAGTCGGCGAGGTCAGGGGGCGGGAATGTATCGATATGCTTCAATCCCTGAATACCGGCCACTGCGGCATGTCCACCGCCCACGCAAATTCCCCCGAGGACGTCCTTTCGAGGCTTGAAACCATGGTGCTGCTTGATGAGAATATACCTCTTCAGGCCGTGAGGTCGCAGATCGCATCGGCCATCGACATCATCATCGGCATTTCAAGGCTCAGGGACTCTTCAAGAAGAGTAACCAAGATATGTGAGCTTGACGGTGTGAAAAACGGCGAGATAAAGCTTCGTACCCTGTTTGAATTTGCCGAGGAAGGCGAGGATGACGGAAGGATAATGGGAAGTCTCAGGAAGGTAAATGAACTAAAGCACACCGATAAGCTTACCGCTGCCGGAATAGGAGGAGCAGATGGATAACGAAACTCAGCCTTTAGCCTTATACATACTGATCGAAGCCATTAAAAGCCTGCTTCTCCTGATCATGGCAGCCTTCCTGTTCTTCAATTCATTCTGGGGCCTTATTATCCTTTCGCCCTATGTCCTGTTCTCGGTCTACCGCATCGCAAGAAAGGCAGGCGAAAGACAGCGGAGGCTTCTCATCAGATATTTCAAGGACATGCTCTCCTGCCTGCTTACCGCTCTCGAGGCCGGAAACAGCGTCGAGACGGCAATTGAGCCGGTAAAGAACGACATGACTGTAATGCACGGCGAAAAATGCTATATGGTAAAGGAGCTGACCGCCATCACTGCAAGACTTAACATCGGAGAGAACATTGAAGATATCTTCAGGGATTTTGCCGCAAAGACAAGGATAAAAGAAATAGAATATTTTGCCGACGTTTTTTCCGTGGCAAAAAGGTCGGGCGGTGACATAATCAGCCTGATACGCGCCGCAAACAAGGATCTTTACGAAAAGCTGGAGCTGAGACGCGAGACCTGGAGCATCATTTCCTCGGTTGTAACCCAGAGTACGATAATGAAACTTATGCCTCTTCTGATACTGCTTTACATGAGGCTTTTTTCAGGAAATTTTCTTGATCCTTTGTACCGGACTGCGATAGGGAAGCTTTGCATGATGGCGGTAGCCTTTTTATATTTTGCACTTGTTGACTACATCGAAAGGCTGACCGCATCGGCAGGAAGCTGAAAACCGGGGAAGGAGGATAAATGCTGTATTTTTCCTATGGAATAATTGTCGCCTTTGTCGTTTTAAATCTCGTCGGAGTCATACTTTATATGAAGGAGGGCAAAGGCCTTGGCTATGGTATGCCCGGAGCATACGTCCTCGTAAAATGCATAATCGAGGTGTCCGACCGGCTGTTTCCGGATAAGAAAGAGGACAGCCTCAGGTACTATGACGAAATATATGTGGGCAATGACGCTGTCGAAAGCCGCGTTGAAGCAAAGCTTAAGACGGCCGGAGCCGGAATGACAATACTCTTTGCCTCCGCGCTGCTTTTTCTTATGCTGAATTTCACGGACATATATGAAGGCGGTGAGATAGACGCTTTGACAAGGCCGGAAAACGGAAGCAAAAGCATCGAGCTGCTGGCTGAATACGAGGGAAAGAGCTACCGCATACCTCTTGTGGTGGATAAAACAGTACCGAGACAGGAAAAGGCCGAAAGGACGCTTTCCGAGTTTAAGGAAAGACTTGAAAACTATATACTTAACGATAACGCTTCGGTTAACAAAGTGACGCAAAACCTGCGTCTTGATACGAAGGCGCTTGATCCGGACATCGAAGTGTACTGGTCAAGCTCGGATGTAAATGTCATCGGTCTTGACGGAAGGGTAAGGTCGGACAGGCTGTCCGAAAAAAGAAATGTGAGGCTTAATGCCGTTCTGCAGTACTATGACATCACCGATGAGTTCGAGATCATGCTCACGGTCTGTCCATTAAACAAGGAAACCGAAACAGAAGCGCTCATTAAGAGCCGCATGGAGCTTCTTCTTGAGAACAGAAAATATTCCGAGGAAGTAGTCCTGCCGGAAAAAATCAACGGAAGCACCATCAGTTTCAGTGAATATAAGGAGAACAACAGCAGACTTATTCTGATGCTTGGTGTACTGGCCGCCTTTCTGATGATACCCTACGGAATGAGCATAAGGCAGAAAAAGAAAAAAGAACGCAACACAGAGCTTATACTCGATTATCCGGATGTTGTCAGTAAGCTGGCACTGCTGCTGGAATCGGGACTTACGATAAGGCTTGCCTTTGAACGTATCGCGGGAGATTATGAAAAAAGAAAAAATGCTCTCACGGGAAAGAAAAAACGCCTCTACCGCCGCTACGTCTATGAGGAAATGCTCAGAAGCAGAAACGAAATGATGCTCGGAGGTGCGGAAGGCCCGGCCTACGAGCACTTCGGCAGACGATGCCAGAACATGTACTACATCAGGCTTTCGGCTCTGTTGTGCCAGAATCTTCGAAAAGGCAGCGAAAGCCTGCTTCCGTCGCTTTATCAGGAAATAGCCGAGGCAAGAAATGAAAGACAGGCTGAGATCAGGCGGCGCGGCGAAGAGATAGGCATAAAACTGTTGGTCCCTATGGCCGGAATGTTTGCGCTGGTACTGGCAGTGCTGCTGGTACCCGCATTCCTGTCAATATAATAAAAGAAAACGAAAGAAGGAGAACAGAAAAAATGAAGGAAATATTTCAAAAGCTAAAAAAGGCATGCTTGGAGTTTAACAAAGACAATGCCGGTGTAGGTATTGTGGAAGTCATACTTATATTGGTCGTGCTGATCGCGATCGTTTTGATCTTTAAAAACCAGATCACAACAATAATAAACGATGCCTTCAATGCCATCAACAATGCCAGCGGCAGAATAATCAACTGAGGCCGGAATGAAAAGAAAAGCAAGCATAACCGTTACGATGACTCTCGTTCTTTTCATGGTCATTTCGCTCATGCTTGTTACCCTTGAGCATGCCTATGTAACTTCCGGCCGCACTCTTGCATTTCAGGCCTATAACCGCTCCCTTGAATCCGTGCTGGGTTCTTACTATGCGCCCTTATATGCCGAATACGGACTTCTCGCAACCACAATGTGGCAGGGAATGTACTATAAGGACTATGCGGCCATGGAGGAGGATATCACAAAGCACTTCAACGATTTCTTCGGAAAAGGGACTTCCGGTTCCGAATTCAGGCTTTGGGATTACCGCATTGACAAAACCTCGGTTACCGAAAACTTAAGCCTTGCAGACAGCAAAGGGGCAATTTTCAGGCAGCAGATAAAGGAGGCCGTTAAGTATCAGGCTGTTCTTAAGCTGAGCGAGGAAATTATGAAACTGTCGCAAAGCGGGAATTTTGATATAAGAAAGCTCATAGAAGGACTCGAAAACGAGGATATAGGCACGGAAGACGAATCCGACGATCCGCATACGGCAGGGTTCAGGAGTGTCTGGAAAACCATAAAGAAATTGTTTTCCCAGGGTTTTCCTGGCTTCTGGTTCGGTGATACAGCCGATATATCCACCAAGAGAGTCAATCAGGACGATCTGCCGAGCCGCAGAGACTACGGACTGGAGCTTTTTGAGGATGACGAGCTGTTCGGGGAAATAAGCCTTACCGATGCAATGATAAACAGCGGAGAATATGTTGACAGCTTCATGAAGGACGGCCTGTTCGAAAAGTTTCTTTCGGCTGTGAACTCCGGACTTGATGCTGCTTCCGACAAAGCGGCCCTTATCGCCTATGCAAATCTTAACATGGATAATTTCCACAAAAACGATTATAAGGCGGGTGCACTGAACTACGAGCAGGAATATCTTGTCTTCGGTTCATATTCCGATAATATAAACTTAAGGAAAGCGGGCTGGAGCCTGTTCGGGATACGCTTCGGCATGGCCATCGCATATATCCTTTCAAGCTCTGCCGCCAAGGCCCAGATAGAAAATTTCCTTGCTCCCTTCAACATATCTCCTAAGCTTAAGCTCGCGCTTAAGGCTCTGGTAAGCGTTGCATGGGCGGCGGAGAATGCCATCGTCGAGACAAGGACTTTGCTGCTCGGCAAATCTGTGGACTTTGTCTGTACGGCAGGCAATATGCCGGTCAGGCTCAGCGAAATACTGACCTTTACCGCCGATACCTGTGAAAGCAAGGCGAAAAACTACAAGCCCGGCAGCATGGTCAGGCTCAGCTATCCGATGTACCTGAGTATTTTTATGCTGCTTACAGATACCGAAAAGCTCAGCTTTCGTATGATGGATATTATCGAGGCAAACATTAAGCAGAATTATGACAAAGACTTTACAATGAGAAAAACGGTGGTGGGATTCAGCTGCGATGCCACTCTTACACTCACTCCGCGGTTCTTCGGCTGGGGAACAGCGGCAAAAAAGAGCATATATACTTCGCAGATACAGTCGGCGGTTTATGTGAGATAACTGCGGAATCCGGACACACAACTGTTCTGAACAAAAAACATCTCTCCGTGAAAAAACTTGGATTCCGCAGCTTCTTTAATGAATATGAAAGAAATGAACAACATAAAAAATAAAGCATCGCTTACCGTCGAGGCTGCCTTTGTGGTGCCGCTAACTTTCTATGCTTTTTGCCTGTTTTTATACCTCTTTCTGATGGTGCATACCGAATTTGCGGTGTATCAGAGCATGTTCGCCATACATGATACGCTGTATAAATGCGGAACCGTCAGTGCCTACGCCGAAAATTCAACGCTTGTCACCGATATCTTCGAAGCCGCTAAAAAGAGCGATATTTCCGACAAAGTCGAAGAACTTTCCGGCAAAGCCTTTTCCTATGTACTTGGCAAGGCCTCGCCGGTATATATAAAGCTTCTTCTGAAGGATTACTTTAAAGACAGCGGCAGACAGATGAGCATCATTAAGGGCGGTGCGGACGGGATCAACACCGGATCGTCGGTCGCATACGGCGGTACAAACAGAATTAAGCTTGATTTTGAATATTCACTGCGTTTCCCCGGCGATTTCTTCGGACTTATAGACAAAAAGGTACGCCAGTGCTCGGAGTTTTGCGGTTTTTACGGTTATGACTGGAAAAAGACTGCGGAATTTGACGACGCGATGCAGCGCAGGGAGGATAACGCACATCCGAAGGAAAAGGATGTTTACATTGCGCCTTACGGCAAGGTATTCCATACCGACGAGCACTGCAGTTATATTTCCATAGACACAATCACGATCTCGGTTCACGAGCTTGAAACAAAGAGAAATTATGACGGCGGAAAATACTATCCATGCGAGAGCTGCGTGGGTAACGAGTTTTACGGTACTCTGATTTATGTGACGCTCTACGGCACAAGATACCATTCGCAGAAGAACTGCCCTAAGATTGAAAGGAATCCTTTAAAGGTAAGCATGACCGAGGCGGAAAATATGGGAAGGCGGCCCTGCAGCAAATGCGTGAAACGGGTGGTGGATAAATGAAGATGGTACTTGTTTTACTGACGCTTTTTTATCTGCTGCTTGCCGCCTGCGAGGACCTTCGGACCGGAGCCATGGATCTGAGGCTTTTTACGGGCTTTACGGTTTTTGCCTTGCTGCTCAGCGTGATTATGCATGATAATATCTCTTACCGTCTCAGCGGCTGCCTGCCGGGAGCCTTTCTGCTTCTTGTCGCCATAGGTACAAAGGAACAGATAGGAAAGGGCGATGCCCTTGTTGTCATGAGCCTTGGCTTTTCCGCGGGCCTTGCCGAAATAATGAAAATCCTTTTTGCCGCATGGACGGGAGCTTTCGTTACGGCGGTGTTTCTGCTGATAAGAAGGAAGAAAAACAAGCGCTTTGCGTTTATACCCTTTTTGGCCGTCGCTTACTATCTCACCCTTTTTTCAGGATTATACGGAGGTTTGCAATGAGCGGAAAATACAAGCTTAAGGCTTCCTTTACAGTTGAGGCGGCATATGTCTGTCCTCTGATGTTCCTTCTGATTTTTTCCGTGCTGCACATGGCCTTTTCGTTGCATGACAGGTTGGCAGTCGATGCATGGAGCGCGGCTGCTGCAGAGGAGGCAAGAATGGCACTGCAGTACGGAAAGATTCCTTACAGCGAGGATATTTACAAGGAAGGCTTTAACGACAATGAAGGCCGGCAGCTTTTAAAACTGCTTGCCACAGACAGGAAGGGACTTGACGGAATATGCATGTCAGGACCTTTGCTTACGGTAAGCACGGAGCTTAAAAAAAACTCTCTTACCGTGGGAGTGGATATTAAAGGAAAAGAAGATATTTATCTTGAAAACCGTGGAGAAAGGGGAAATTATGCCGCCTATGCGAGGCTTACCACCCTGGTCTTTCGGTTCGGGAAAAAACTTTTGAACGTCTGAGGTGATTTCATATGCTTGAAAATGTCAATCCGGAATACAGCGGGGATATGAGCAGACGGTATATGGTTTTTGAAGCAGATGAGGAGTCTGATTTCAGGCTTAAAATGCTTTGCGAAAACGAAATACCGGGATTTCTTAATGCCAGTTTTTTTGATGACGGGTATATGAAAAAGCTGGGATATGATATTTCGGGAAAAACCTCTCTTTCCGAAAAGCTTGCCGAAAACGCTCCCGATGTCTCCCTGTTGTACCTGCTTCTGTCGGAAATGGAAAAAATATTTATCAGGGGGAGGAACTACATGTTCGAGGAAGATGACTATGTCATACATCCCGATACCGTTTTCTTCTCCGAAACCGGAATACAGCTTTGTTATCTTCCGGGCTTTTCGAGAAATTTCAGAAGCCAGCTGCTTGCTCTTCTTGAGTACCTTATGAACCTGATCGACATAAGGAATCAGGAGGATGTTGTCTGCTACTATTCCGCCTTTGTATCGGCAAAGGATGACAACTGCACCTTTAAGAGCCTGCTCCTTGGCATCGAAAAGGTAAAAAAGGAATGCGAAGCCGAAAAAGCGAAGGAAATGGCACCGGTAAAAGAACCCGGTCCTTCCCAGAAGAAAATAAAGAAAAAAAGCAGCTTTCCGGCAATGGTAAAGACCCTTGTTTTTGTGTCGATTTTTACATTTGCAATACTGTTTTTCCTGTTTTTTTAGCATATTTAATGAAATTTGCGCCAATTGAAGTTTTTACTTGAAAATCCCCCAACAGAGATTATAATATTGGTATTGACTTTATTTTGGAAGGCTGAAAAAACATGAAACAGGACAAGCTGAAACCTATGCTTTTCAGCGTCATAAAGACCTATGACGCAAAGAAATTTTTTACCGACGTTATCTCGGGTATCATTGTTGCGATAATCGCCCTGCCGCTCTCTATTGCTCTTGCGCTCGCTTCGGGCGTAGGTCCCGAGGAAGGTATCTATACGGCGATAGTTGCCGGATTCATCATTTCCTTTTTGGGCGGAAGCCGCGTACAGATTGCGGGACCGACCGCTGCCTTTGCGACGATAGTTGCCGGCATAGTAGCCAAAAAGGGAATGGACGGACTGATGCTTGCAACGATAATGGCGGGCGTCTTTCTGATACTGATGGGTCTTTTCAGACTTGGTTCGCTGATAAAATATATTCCCTTCACCATCACAACAGGCTTTACCGCAGGCATAGCTGTCACGATTGTGATCGGTCAGATCAAAGATTTCCTCGGCATGAGCTTTCCTGCAGGTACCAAAACAATCGAAACCGCCGAAAAGGTCGAAGCACTGATAAAAAACACCAAAACCTTTAACTACCAGGCGTTGCTTGTAGGCCTTGCCTGCCTTGCGGTACTCATCATATGGCCCTATATCAGCGAAAAAATCCCGGGCTCTTTGATAGCGGTATTTGTCGGAACCGGACTTGTTGAAGGACTTAATTTAAATGTTAACAGGATCGGCGATCTTTACAAGATAAGCAACAGCCTGCCTAAATTCCGCGGGCTTTCACTGAGCTTTTCAAAGGTTGCGGACCTGGCTCCCGACGCCTTCACCATCGCGATACTTGCGGCGATTGAATCCCTGCTTTCCTGTGTTGTGGCGGACAGTATGATCAATTCGCACCATCGTTCCAATATGGAGCTTATCGCACAGGGCTGCGGCAACATAGGCTCTGCGTTTTTCGGTGGCATCCCCGCAACCGGCGCGATCGCAAGAACTGCCGCAAACATTAAAAACGGCGGAAGAACTCCTGTTGCCGGCATGGTACATTCGCTGGTGCTCGTTCTCGTGCTCGTGTTCCTGATGCCCTATGCCGCACTGATTCCGATGCCTACGATAGCTGCCATACTTTTCATGGTTGCCTACAACATGTGTCAGTGGAGAACCTTCGTACAGCTTGTTAAGACCGCACCAAAGAGCGATATACTGGTTCTTGTCGTTACCTTTATTTTCACCGTCGTGTTCGACCTTGTTATCGCGATTGAGATCGGCATGCTCATGGCCTGCCTGCTCTTCATGAAGAGAATGAGTGACGAATCGGCCATCAAAGCATGGAAGTACTACGATCCCGAGGATGATCCGGACGGTATCGAGCTGATGAAGGTCGCACAGCAGGTGCGCGTATATGAGATTACCGGTCCGATGTTCTTCGGCGATGCCGACCGCCTTGCCGGTATCAACTTCAAGGATTTCACAAAGGCGATGGTTCTTCGGATGAGAGCCGTGCCGGCACTTGATATTTCGGCGATGAGGGCTCTCGACCAGCTTTACGAGCGCTGCAGACAGAGGAATATCACTCTTGTGCTTTCGCATGTAAACGAGCAGCCCTATAAAACCATGGAAAAATCCGGCTTCGTTGAAAAGGTGGGAAAGGAAAACTTCAGGGCCACGATTCAGGACGCACTTGCATGGGCGGAAAAGATAACAAGCGAACCGAAAGCGCAGGAGAAAAACGCAAATGGATAATGCTTGCAAAAAACGCAAAATAAAAATCGCCTAAAAATCGCCAAATAAAAAGCACCAAAGACTTTACGGTCCTTGGTGCTTTTTTACGTCCCCGACTGGAGTCGAACCAGCGGCCTTTCGCTTAGGAGGCGAACGCTCTATCCTACTGAGCTACGGAGACTTGTTTCATTCTACTCTCCCCTGAAGCCATAGTATACCACGAAATCTTCTTCCTGGCAAGGGTTCTCCTGAAAGATTTATAGAATTTATGCAAATATCGAAGATAACATCGTTGCACAGCAGCTTTAAAATATATAATTTTTCGCCCAGAACAGGGTTTATGACGGTATCTACGCTCTCAATAATGCCCAGAACCTTATAAAGCTCGGTTTCCATTCCGAAGGGAATGAAGCTGGTCTCGACTATCGACAGCACATCCTCGTCCTTAAGACGCGAGCCGATGCCTGTAAAGGTATCTATATCGTCAAGCGCAAGCTTTTCAAGGGCTTCCGTGCTGCCCTCTTTTGCTTCCGCTATGGTCTTTGCCCTTTTGGAATATGAATTGTTTTCCTCGCGGGCTTCCTCGGTATAGATCGTGGGAAGAAGCACGACACCCTCGGATGCAAGGCCCGAAAAATATATCTTCCTCTTTTTATCATTTGTGTTCGGCTCATCGTTCTTAATGCAGTCGATAGTGTCGATCACATGAAAAATAAGCGAAACCGATATTCTTTCATCCTCGCATATTCCCGAATATGCCACGTTATCGAGCTTGCGGCCGATATAGCAGTCCTGTTCGGCACTCTTGAACCTGCCTCTGTAATAGGGGTAGTAGAACTCAAGACGGAACTGCTCATATTCATCGATCTGACCTACTATGCGCACACCGACACCCGGGGCGTACTCGTTTGAGAGCTCCGCATACATGGTCTCCGAATCGGCCGGATTTGTTATCATTTTTTTCTTCTGCGGCTTTTCAAGTATGCTGTCGATCAGAAGCTTTTCCTGCTTGGCGGTCGAAAGCTTTGAAAAACCCACGCTTTTTAAGAAACTGTGCATATGACTCCGATCATTTAAACTTTTTTCTGCTGTTATTCATTACTTCCGCAACCGGATCGTTGTATATCTTTGCCTCTTCAAGCACCTTGCCTTCGTCTGCCGAAAGCTGGAACTTGGCCTTTCCCTTGACTATTTCCTTGATATAGGTATAGCAGCCGTCGGCATTATGCACCGAAGTAAGCACAAAGCCGTCGTTTCCTGCCGTAAGCATGCACAGAGAAAAGGACATTTTCCCCGACACGCCCATAAAGGCATCATATTTCCTGATCGCAAATTTGCAGAAGCCGGCATTTTTGTCGCCCTCAAGCCTTACTATCCTTGCCTTATGCTCGGTAAGATCGCCTCTGATATCGTCAAGCTCGCCGAAATTCTCCTTGAACTGCTCGGCAAGGCTTTTTCCGTTGGCTCCTGTCATATAATTTTTATAGATGCGGGTAAGCCTGCTCACCTTTGACGATAGCATAAGCACCATGACGATCAGCGCAAAGATAAAAACAATCATTACGATGACCAGCACATCCGTCTTTATTCCTAAATCTTCAAGCATTATCTGTCCTCTAGAGAGACACACCTAACTGGGCAAGCAGTCTTTCAAGCTCGTCCTGAGAATAATATTCTATTTCGATACGTCCCTTTTTGTCTTTCCCTTTTTTAATCGTTACCTTTGTTCCGAGCACGCCGCCGAGCTCTTCCTCGAGCTTTTCATATTCCAGAAAATCGGGTTCGGGAGTTTTTTCAACGGGCTTCTTAACCTTTTTCTCCGGCTGCTTTACAAGCTGCTCGGTATCCCTTACGCTTAATTCCTTTGAAATGACCTCATAGGCAAGCTTTACCTGCTGCTCGGCATTCTTTACGCCAAGCAAAGCCCTCGCATGTCCTGCCGAGAGCTGCTCGTCTATCACCATCTGCTTCACCCTGTCGTCAAGCTTCAAAAGACGCAGCGAATTGGTGATCGTAGACCTGTTCTTCGAAACCCTTTCCGCAACATCCTCCTGCTTGAGGGAATATTCGTTGATCAGCTTCTGGTAGGCGACCGCCTCTTCTATCGCATTCAGGTTCTGCCTCTGAATATTTTCAATGAGCGCGATCTCAGCAGCCTCCTGCCTGGTATAGTTACCGACAATGACCGGCACCTCGGTAAGACCGGCAAGCCTTGCGGCCCTCCATCTTCTCTCACCTGCGATGATTTCATAAGTTGTACCGTTCTGTCTGACAACTATGGGCTGGATGATGCCGTGTACCTTGATCGAATCGGCAAGCTCCTCAAGCGCCTTGTCCTCGAAAACCTTTCTGGGCTGTTCGCGGTTGGGTTCAATGTCCGAAAGTCTCAGCATCACCTGTCCGCTTCCTGCTGCAAGGACCTCTTCGGCACCTTCTTCGATACGTGCATCCAGTTTATTTGAAATCAGGGAGTCGAGTCCCCTGCCTACTCTTTTCTTTGCCATGGTCATCCTCTCATTTTTCAGCCTTGTGAAATTACCTCTTTTGCAAGCGCTCTGTAGGCTGCAGTGCCGACAGATCTTTTATCATATATATTTATGGGCTCGCCGAAGCTCGGTGCCTCGGCAAGACGCACATTTCTCGGAACTATGGTCTGGTATATGTGCTGTCTCAGGTTCTGCCTTACATCCTGGACTATCTGCAGGCTTAAGTTTGTCCTGCCGTCGTACATAGTGAAAAGCACTCCGTCGATCCTAAGCCTCGGGTTCAGCCTTTCCTTCACAAGAGAAATGGTATTTAAAAGCTGAGCCAGTCCCTCGAGCGCATAATACTCGCACTGGATCGGGATTATGACCGAATCAGCCGCCGACAGGGCATTGAGCGTCAGTGTATTCAGTGAAGGCGGGCAGTCGACTATTATGTAATCATAATTCTTTTTATAGGCCGCAAGCCTCGATTTCAGAATATATTCCTTGTTTTCAACGCCGAGAAGCTCAAGCTCCGCCGCTGCAAGGTCGGGATCTGAGGGAAGCACGTCAATGTTTTCGTATTTGCTGGCTGCCTTTACCTGGTTAAAGGTACATTCATTTAAGAGCAGGTCATAGACAGAGTATTCCGACTCCTCCTTGTCAACGCCGAGTCCGGAACCCGCATTGCCCTGGGGATCCATGTCCACCAAAAGAACCTTCTTCCCTGCTTCGGCAAGACATGCCGACAGATTTATGGCGGTAGTGGTCTTTCCGACTCCGCCCTTTTGATTGGAAACAGAAATAATCTTTCCCATCCCGAAATTCACCTCCAAATCAAACGCCGTTTTGACGGCAAAGATGAGTATACCACAAAACGACGTTTTTATCCACTACAAGATATAGTATTTCCGCCGGAAGCGGCACAAAATATCAATTATTCCCGGGGATGCTTATCCGCATATGCCTCAAAATCCTCAAGAGGAACAGGTTTTGAGAAATAATAACCCTGATACAGGCTGCAGCCCATGCCCCTTAACAGCTCAAACTGCTCTTCGGTCTCGACGCCTTCCACGAGGGAGATCATCTCGAGATCCTCCGTCATCCTGATAATGTTTTTGATTATCTTGCTTGCCCTGACATTCTGCACGCTCTGCCTTAAAAATACCATGTCGATCTTCAGAAGGTCCACAGGCATGTCCTTTAAGAGATTAAGCGAGGAATAGCCGCTGCCGAAATCGTCCATTTCGATAATGAAGCCTGCCTCCCTGAATTTCTCCAGGGTTTTAAGCCTGTTCCCTTCATCATTCATCATCACGGTTTCGGTAATCTCGATTCTGAGCATCGAAGGCTCCAGATCATATTCCTTTATAAGTCCCTTTATCTCTTCCACCACATCAAGGAAGAAAAAGTCCTTCGGGGAAATGTTCACGGAAAGCACCAGCTTCCTCCCCTGCTTCTTCCATTTGGAAAGCACCTCGCAGGCCGAACGCCACATAAACCTGTCCACCTCGGCTATCCTGCCGTTTTTCTCAAACAGCGGTATGAAAACACCGGGCGACAAAAACCCGAGTTCGGGATGTATCCACCTTACAAGGACCTCCGCTCCGATCACGGCACCGTCCTTATCAACAAGAGGCTGGAAATAGGGCCTTACCTGCTTTTCGGCAATTGCGGAGGTCAGCTGGCTGTTAAGCTTCTGTTCGGTAAATATACTTTCCCTGAGCTTATCGTCATAGACCGCAATGTGCTTTTCGTACTGGCCCTTAATTGAAGACAGGGCCATATGGGCACAGTCGAACATATCCGAAACTTCATAGTCTCTGTCGTTCACCTCATAAACACCGAGCTGGATCAGGACATGAAGCTCTACATTCCCGTCGCTTACCTTAAAATCGTTAAGCTCCTTTTCGACAGCCTCCGTATCAAACTCATCCTTGGAGATGAAAAGGCCGAAGGTATCATGGGTCATGCGGCCGTAAACACCCTTTCCGCCGAAGGTTTTGATCATCCACTTCGCGGCTTCCTTCACAACAAGGTCGCTAAATGCGATGCCGTAGGTATCGTTTATGATCTTATAGCCGTTGATATCAACATAAACAACGAGGTACCTGAGCCTGTGCACTGCCACAAGTCTGTCATGTATCTTGTCAAAAAGATATTCCCTTGCAAAAAGGCCCGTCATCGTATCGTGTGTGGCATTGTATATCTTGTCGGCAATAGACTTCTGTTCTTCTGTATTTTCCCTGATACGGAAGGATACAGCCTCCTTCTTTCCGTTTTCGCCTGTTATGTAATGCTTGATGATCACATAGTATTTCTCGTTTGCGCTTCCGAAGCCCACCACACGCCTGAACGGTATATCGGTGTCGATTTCGGAAAGATCGCCGAACATGTCATACAATATCATTGCGGCATTGACATAGGTCTTTTCGTTAATATCCATTATTTCCTGGCATTTACGGTTCGCATATATGCAGTTTTTGTTTTCGTCAAAGAAGATCAGGCCTTCGGTCAGATTCTCGGCCAGATTGACAAGGATTTTATTCCTGAGCCGCACCGGACGGTAAAACAGTGAAAAATAGAAAATAAGGACTGCGCAGATCACAAAGCCTATCATCGACGTATCGACCGGCAGACCGGATATGGTATAAACTGCCTGCCATGCGGCTCCTATCAATATGGTAAGGAAAACCACAAAATATCTTTCAAAATAGATTTTCGAAACACGCATCATCTTCACAATGAAGATTGCTATAACGCTCAACAAAATGCCGTAACACAGAAAACGATGATAAAGCTGCCATGTATGCGGTTCCAGAGTGTAATAAACCCTGTTGCCGACATCCTTCTGCCCCGTTGTGAAGGCATGATGGAAAAACGGATTGAAGGCATACTGAATGAAATCTATCAGTATGAGGGTATATATCATCCATTTAAACCTGGAATTTTTCCATTTGAGATTACAGTATACAAAAGCGAAAGAGAGCAGGGAATCCACCACTATATCCATTCCCATGAAGAAAATATAATAGCCTGCGGTTGCGAGACGTCTGCTTGACGTCAGGATTATGATGAAATTTCCGATAACGGGTATCAAAAAGGCACACTCGATCCTGAAAACATACACAGCAATCGGCTTGCGCGATTTTTTCGCAGTGGCCGCGCAGCTTATGAGTGCGAATAATAATATGATATATATTATTATAAACCCGTCTCTCACCTATCAGTTCCCTTTCTCCTTGCTTTTGCCGCGGCTTCTGACAGCCAGTACAAGCATTGCCGATATCAATATGCCTGCAGCACCGCATATGATTATGATCGGCATCAAATTATCCGAAGACTTTTCGCTGCTCTCATCCTTTGCCAAGCTGCTTTCGGTATCCGGCTCTGTTCCCGATTCCGGACCTGACTCCGCACTCGATTCCGAACCTGACTCCGCACTTGATTCACCGCCCGGACCGGCACCCGGATCCGGATCTTTTCCGGCACTGCTTTCCTTATCCTCCGGCGTCCTGCCCTCAGGGTCGTAGGGCTTCTTTACGGGCTCCGCAAAAAAATCATCTGCCTTTACAGAGTCTGCCAGCAGGTAGTAGCTGTATGGCATATGCGGCGAGGTCACGAAATCATTAAGTGTCAGCTGAATCAGCAGCGTGACCAGATCGCCGAGCTGATCGCAGTTTAAAAGAAGCGTAAGATTATCCTTCCTTGATTCAGCCGTCATATTACGGTCAAACAACGCCCTGAAGCACTGCATGAGCGCAACAGGCGGCATGCAGATATATGATTTTTCCGGATCGTCCTCTTTAACGACAAGGTGGCTTTTCTTTCTTGCGTTCTCAGGTATGGACTCAAAAATGCGTCCTGCCTCTTTTGTATCGAGAAGTATCGACACACCGCTTCCGCTGACGCCTGTTATATGCACGCACTGAAGGGTGTTGAGCGATTTCACCGGTGAGCTGCCCTTCGCGATGAAGGAAGCAAACACATCGGAAAACCTTCTTATTTTTTTCTCGTCTCCGTTGTATTTAAAGGCTTTGCCGTCTCTTGTGCAGCTGTCCTTAAAAGCTTCCTTGTCAGCCTTTGACATGGAAAGCAGGGCGCTCCTTCCGTAAAGCATGAAGCCCCAGCTTCCGAGCGGAATAACCGGTATCATGTCGTCCCTGTTTATTATATTGAAAATGCTCTGATACTTTTCCTCGCCGACATCCTTGTGCATAGTCGAGCCGGGCGCGGCAAAGGTATAGGCATAACTTCTTTTTCCGTCGTCAATAAGCTTTGCTGCAAGAAGATTGGCAACCGCCCCTCCTCTTGAATGACCGCTTATCCAGTAGGTGTCGCCGTTAATGCCAAGCTCCTCATTGTATTCGCGCACATAATCATATACATGGCCCGAGGTGATCTCAAAGCCCTCATGATTTATCATGTCCCAGCCGTTTTCGCTTTTTATGTTGTCAAAGCCGAGATCGAAATTGCTGAGCCACTCTTCGGCAGTGCCGTTCGTTCCCCTGATCATGACAGCCACAAGGGTTCTGTCGCCTATTTTTTTATGACCGATATATATTTCGGTGCGGTGTATGCTGTCAGCCTCGCCTGCTTTCGGAAGCTCGACATCGCGCACATCCGAAAAACCGAGGTGTTCCATGAAAGCTATCGCATCCATCTGTCTGCCGCCGAGCGTAAAAACCGACGGATTTCCGGAATATTCCTTGTAGCACAGCATGGAAAGGATCGCGGAAAGCCTTGCAACGGACGGGTTGAACTCCTTTTCGCCGGACATAAACCACGAATCGTCCGGGGTATCATAGGAAAGCTCCGCGTCAACCACCGCTCCCGCCTGGCTGATGTGATAAACTCCGGACTGCTCCTCCGCTTTTGCGACAAGGCACATTTTTCCTGCGGCAAACAGGATAAGGCCAAGCAATGCAAGCATCAGGCAGGTTTTAAGCGTCCGTTGTTTTTTCATTGTTTTCCCAGTTCGGCCCTTCTCTTTTCAACAAAGCGCTTAATTCTTTCAAGCGCTATTTTTATGTTTTCAATGCTGTAGGCATAGGATATACGAAGGAAGCCCTCGCCGCAGTCGCCGAACGCGGTGCCCGGAACAACGGCAACCTTTTCCTCATAAAGAAGTCTTGTCGCGAACTCATCGCTCGTCATCTCAAGGCTCTTGATGCAGGGGAATACATAGAAAGCGCCCTTTGCCTCAAACGTTTCAAGTCCCATGTCGTTAAGTTCTTTGATGAGGTAACGTCTTCTCTGGTCATATGCATCCCTCATACGCTCCACATCCTTGTCGCCGTTGCGGAGCGCTTCCACAGCGGCATACTGGCTCGTGGTGGGTGCGCACATGATCGCAAACTGGTGTACCTTTAACATCTGCTCGATTATAAGCTGCGGTCCGCAGGCATAACCCAGTCTCCATCCCGTCATTGCGTGGGACTTTGAAAAACCGTTAATCACTATCGTCCTCTCCCACATTCCCGGGATAGATGCGATCGAGCAGTGCTTTTCCTCGCCGTAGGTAAGCTCGGAATATATCTCGTCGGATATTACGAAAATATCCTTTTCAATGCAGACCTTTGCAATTTTTTCAAGCTCCTCTCGGTTCATGGTCGAACCGGTCGGGTTGTTCGGGAACGGAAGCACCAGAAGCTTTGTCTTATCTGTGATTGCTTCAAGCAGCTCCTCCGGCGTAAGCTTAAACTCGTTTTCGGCCTTTAAATTTACGATCACCGGCTTTCCGCCCGTAAGTATTGCACAGGGCTCGTAGGAAACGTAGGAAGGCTGGGGAATGATGACCTCTTCCTTCGGGCAGAGCATTACGCGGAGCGCCAGATCTATCGCCTCGCTGCCGCCGACCGTGATGAACACTTCCTTTTTCGGATTATATTCAATGCCGTAATGACGCTTTAAATAAAGCGATACTTCCTTCTTAAGCTCGGCAAGACCGGAGTTTGAAGTGTAGTGGGTATGTCCGCGCTCAAGCGAGTAGATACCCTCCTCGCATATATGCCAGGGAGTCTCAAAATCAGGTTCGCCGACGCCGAGTGAAATAGCGTCCTTCATTTCGCTTACTATATCAAAAAATTTTCTTATACCGCTGGGTTTGATGTCAACAACGGTATGGTTAAGTGGGTTTCTCATGGTGTGATAAGCATCCTTTCGTCTTCATTTTCGCCGATAAGCGTGAGGCCGTGCTGTTTGTATTTTTTCAGCACAAAGCTTGTGGAGGTGGAAACAACCGCCTCCATGGGCGCAAGCTTGTGGGCCACGAACTCCGCGACTTCCTTCAGCGTCTTTCCGACGATGGTTACCGAAAGGTCAAAGCCGCCGCTCATCAGATACAGCGCCTCAACCTCGTCAAATTTATATATTCTCTCGGCTATCCTGTCAAAGCCCATGCCTCTCTGAGGCGTTACCTTGACTTCGATAAGGGCCGTAACTCTTTCCTCCTCAACCTTGTCCCAGTTGATAAGGGTCGGATAACCGCAGATGATGCGTTCCTTTTCCAGCCGCTCGATCTCAGCCTTTATCTTTTCCTCGCTCTCTCCGAGCATTTCCGCCAGCTCCTTGACGCTGAGCTTTGAGTTCTGGTCTATTGCCTTTAAGATTTTTGTCTCCATTTTTCCTCCGTGCCGGGCCCGCCTATTCCTGTGCTTTCCCAAGGGAATCCTCCCTGAAGGGTTCAAGGAAGCGCAGCTCGTCGTTATTTATTATTTTTTTATCGTTACCCTTTTCCAAAGTGCCGATGACGGCCGCCTCAACTCCCGCCTCGGCGCAGACCGCGACTGCGGCCTCCGGTTCATCGCTTACAAGGATCATGCATCCGCCCGAAAGCAGAACATAGGGGTCTGTATCGAGGGTTTCGCATATTTCTATCGTCAGCGTGTCAAGCAGTATGCTTTGAAGATCTGCCGTCATTCCGAGGTGGGTCTGCTCCGACAGTTCCCAGAGTGCCGCAAAAATTCCGCCCTCGCCCGCGGCGACAGAGTAGTTCACATAAGGCCACAGCTTTCTTAAAAAGCCCTCATCAAAAAGCTTTTCGCACTCTCTCAAAAACCTTCCGGTCTCAAGGAAGCTTTTCGCGTACTTTGCTTCAAGCACCTCCGGATTTCGTTTTCCAAGCACCGCCGCGCCCTCGCAGCCGGCGCTTCCGATCATTATGATGCTTTCCGCTGCGTCTTTACCGGCATTTTTAAAGCAGGCGTTTTCACTCTCTGCCTTTAATATGCTTTCACCTGCGCAGACCGAAACGCTTAAAGTTGCCGTTTCCGACCGGTTTCTTGAAATCACGATATCGGAAAGCTTTATTTTAAGCACATCCGCGGTCTCCCTGAGTGCCCTTACCTGCTCCCTTATAAGCTTTTCCTCCGTGCTTTGCGGAAACGACAGGTTAAGGGAAGCCTGCTTCGGAATTTTTCCCGCGGCAGTGCACTTCATGGCCGCACGCATAAGCGTATAAGCAATTTCTTCTTCGCCCGCATCATGGCACAGTGCCGAAAAGATCATTCTTTTCGAAAGGCTTCCGGCCGCAAACATAACATGGTCCGAAACGCTTAAGCCTTCTCTTCTTGCGGAAAAAGGCTTTCCCAAATAGGTTTCGCCCGCAACCTTAACGGCCACACGGTCAAACTCCGAAGAACTGATTTTTCCTTCCGGCTTTTTCACACACTGCTCCGACTTTAACATAGGATAAATTATTATACCATTTTTTTGACGTCGGGGCAAGTTTTTTCTTTTGCCGGCGTGCTTGACAAAAACATAAAATCACAGTAAAATCGTAACAAATATATATCAGCGGAGGGTTTACAATGGTTGTCACGCTTGAAAACGATTATTTAAGACTCAGGATATCACAAAACGGAGCAGAACTGGTTTCGGTTTACAACAAAGAGAAGAACTGCGAAATGCTCTGGAATGCGGGAGATGCATGGAAAAGACACTCTCCCGTCCTTTTTCCGATCGTCGGCGGTCTAAAGGACAAGAGCTACTGTGTGAACGGCAAGCACTTCTCTATGGGCCAGCACGGCTTTGCAAGGGACAAAAAATTCGAACTGTTTGACAGGACACCCGACTCGGTGACGCTTGAGCTCAGGGAAGATGCCGAAACTCTTTCCGTTTTCCCCTTCTCCTTCAGGCTGTATCTCAGCTACATCCTTGAGGGAAAGAACATACAGGTCGGCTGGAAGGTCTACAACCCGAATGACTGCGAACTGCACTTTTCGATCGGCGGCCATCCGGCTTTCATGTGCCCGACAGGCGAGGGTAAACAGAGTGAGTGCTACCTTCACTTTGACGAGGAAGGCCCCCTTTCATACAACCGGCTTTCAGACGACGGGCTCTGCAAGCCCGAAATGCTTAGTCTTTCTACCGATAACGGCTATGTTTCCCTGCCCGATGATTTCTTCGACCATGATGCTTATGTAATGTATAACGACAGGATGCGCACGATCGCTCTGGCAGACAAAGACAGAAACGATTATCTGCGCGTGCATTTTGACACTCCGGTTTACGGAATATGGTCCGCAAAAGGCAAACATGCCCCCTTCGTCTGCATTGAGCCCTGGTACGGCAGATGCGATGCCGTCGACTTTTCGGGAGACTGGCAGGACAGGGAGCACGATAACCATATCGATGCCGGCGAAGAATGGTCCGGCGGCTATATGATCGAAGTGGTTTAAGACCGGGATCAGACTATATAGGTCTTACGGTCTATCCTTGTTTCAAACTCTTCGAGAGGAAGAGGTTTGTCAAAATAAAAGCCCTGTACAATTCTGCAATTGTTTTGCTTTAATATTTCCAGCTGTTTTTCGGTTTCCACTCCCTCGATAACGCACTGGAGTCCGATATCGCCGGCAAGCGAAATAACGTGGCCGAACATCTTGTTGGAAACGGAATCGCTGTTCCCGTCGTCCATCGGCACTATGCTCTTGTCGACCTTAAGCACGTTCCAGGGGATTTCGCGGATCAGATTCAGCGATGAATAACCGACACCGAAATCATCCACGGCCGTCCACACTCCCTGTTCCTGCAGGCCGTTAACTATACGCCTGAGATCGGAGAACAATACGTCGGTGGTGGTTTCGGTAAGCTCTATTTCAATGTACTCATGAGGCACATTATGCTTGTCGATGACCTCGATTATATGGTCCACGAGATCGATGTCGACCATGTGCTTTCTTGAAAAATTTACCGAAACCCTCACTGCGCCGCGTCCTTCGTCAAGCCATTTTCTTATATGGGCGCAGACATGGTCAAGCATGTAAAAATCAAGATCGCAGATATATGTATTCATTTCAAGTATGGGGATAAACTTCATCGGCGGAATGACCTCGCCGTCCTTTATCCAGCGGCAGAGTGCCTCGGCGCCCGTAAGAACCCCTTTCTCAATATCGACCTTGGGCTGGTAGTATACCTGAAATTCTTCTTTTTTCAGAGCCTGGCGGAAGCTGCTCTGTACCTTCTTTATATTGTTGATCTCCGCCTTCATCTTTTCATCGTAAAATACGATGCTGCCGCCGTTCGCGTTCTTGGCGATGTTGCCGGCAAGCATGATCTTATCCATTATGTCGCCGTACATCCTCATCATAAATGGCCTGGGCAGAACATAAACTCCGGCGGCGGCCGAAATTATTATCTTTTTCCGGCCTTCTTCATCATAGGCAACGGGAACGCCCGAGAAAACCTCGTACACTCTTTCCTCAAGCCCCTTGTCAAATACGCCGATGAACTTATCTCCGCCGAGACGGGCAACTATCCCCATGCCGCAGATTGCCTCCTGAAGCAGATTATAGTAATTTCTGAGCACGAGATCGCCGTTTTCGCGTCCGATTTCCTGATTAACGATCGTGAAATTGTGAAGGTCGATGTGGAAAGCAACCTTACCGCCGAGACGGTATTCGGAATTTTCAATATCAAGATAACGTGCAAACGCACGGAAATTATGAAAACCGTCGAGATCGGAAAAACCAAACTCCTCGATTTTTCTTAAAAGACGCATCCTGCTCACAAAACCAAGGATGAGACGAAGCATGGTATCAAGCTGAAGGATCTCCTCTTCGCTCCGTTCCTCCGCTTTCGCTTCTTCATACAAGGTTCCGATGATAACGGCCTTGGTCGCGGATACGATTCTTATTTTCAGCACAACCTTATCTGCCCTGCCGTTGTCAAAATCACAGAAGACCTCACCCTCGCCTCTTTGTTCAAACATAGGTGTGCGGTAGAACTCGGTCTCGCCCTTTGCAAGCCTGTAAATATAGCATATTTCGCATATCAGATCCACGTAGCTTTCGCGGTCGTAAGGCTCCTCGTGGATGATTCTTATCAGTCTTTCAAGTAATGATTCGTACGTTTTATTGCTGACTTTACCCATAATAATCCCCCGATCATCGTCATTGCCCCAATAGTTGCAGTAATCATTATTATATCACATTTCTATCACAAATCATACTATGAAATCATAAATTTTCAACAATATTTCTCACCCATATGCCTTTTTTCACCATAAAAAAGCCCACAAAGCACTTTCCAAGCTCAAGAAGCGATACAAAAAGGTAGATCATGAGCACCGGAAATGTGGTGAAGTGCGCCAGGACATATGCCGCCGGAACGCTTGCGAGCCATGTAAAGCAGCTGTCGAACAATATGGTGATGAACACCCTTCCGCCGGAGCGTATCATGAAATAGGCTATGTTGGCAAAGGCATTTACCGGCATGCAGACTGCAAGCACCCTGATAAAGCCCGATGCCATTTTCTTTATTTCGGGTTCGACGTTATAGATGTGCGGTATGAACGGAGCCAGCATAAAAAGAATTGTTCCCAGACCGATGCACACAGCAATACTTAGCGACATGATACGCCACGAGCATCTTCTTGCTTCCACAAGCCGGTTTGCCCCCAGCTCCTGTCCGCAGATGATCGCCGTTGAATTTCCAAGAGAAATGAATACTTCATTGAATATCTGGGAAATCGTGTTGCTGATGTTCATGGCAGCGATGACCGCAAGGCCTCTTACGGAATAGCACTGCAGAAGCACAGCCATGCCGAGCGCCCACATGCACTCGTTTATCATGAGCGGCAGCGATTTCATAAAAATGGCACAAAAATTCTGACGCGGAATCCTGAAGTGTTTCAGCACTCCTTTAAAGAAAGGGTATTTTTCCCTGTCAAGCGAGCCGACGGCGATTATTGTAAATTCCACAAATCTCGAGATAACGGTAGCGACCGCCGCACCGGCAACTCCGAGCTCCGGAAAGCCAAAAAGGCCGAAGATCAGCAGTGCGTTGAAAACAAAGTTTACGATCATTGCGGCGATGCTGGCCTTCATAGGAAGCATGGTCTTGCCGCTCTCGCGCATTGTTCCGGCAAGAACCTGCCCGGCGCCGAAGGGTACAAAGCCGATAAGCATGATAAGCATATACTGCCTTGCGAGCCTCAGGGTTTCGGCCGCATCTTCCGGGGTCGTGTCGCTTGCGATGTAAAGCCTTACGAGCGCGTTTCCTGCCAAAATAAAGATAAGAACGGCAGCCGTCACCACAAAAATGATATCCGCTGTCTTGAAGCGGATGGTGATCTTCATGCCTTCATTATCACCCTTGCCGTAGTACTGCGTACCGTAGATTCCTGCGCCCGAAAGCGAGCCCCAGACGCAAAGATAGAATACAAAAAAGAGCTGGTTGACGATTGCGACGGCAGACATGGGCACAGTACCCACCTGTCCCACCATCACGTTGTCCAACAGACTCACGATATTGGTCAGGGTATTCTGAATGATCATGGGAAGGACAACCATGGTGACACGGCGGTAAAATTTTCTGTCCCCGATCAGGCATTCCCGCAGATTAAGTTTATATTTTCTGGCCTCCTCTTCGCCAAGGAAGGCCTCATTGTTTATTGCATTCATGTGGGAATTGTAACAATTTTCCCCGGATATGTCAAGAGGGGGCAGAATGTCTTAAGACATCTCCCCCCTTTGTTTTTATTCTTCAACTTCGCTGTAATCCGAGGTATCGGTATTTACAACGGGTTTTTCCTGTGCCTCGGAAGCCTTTGAGGAATTTTCCTCAGGCTTTCCGGAAAGCTTTGAATTTGTAAAGTTTCCGACCAGCTGTGAGAAGTCGATTCCCAGGGAATCGCTTATGCCGTCAATGGTCTGCTTGAAAGACTTTGTGATATCGGCGGTCAGCTTTGCGGTGTTGCCGTCACCGTACATGGTGATGGAATCAACATTTGCAAGAGGAATGGCGATCGCCTGTGCAACCTCGGGATACATCTTGCAGAGCATCTCGATGATGGCTGCCTCGCCGTACTTCTTCATTGCCTCAGCCTTCTTATCAATACCGGCTGCCTCGGCCTCGGCCTTGGCTCTTATCGCAGCTGCCTCAGCCTCGCCCTTGGCCCTGATACCTTCGGCCTCTTTCTGCATCCTGATCATGTCGGCCTCGGCCTGTATCTTTCTTGCCTCGGCATCCTGCTGCTGCTGATATTTGGCTGCATCCGCTTCGATCTTCTTGGCCTCAGCTGCCTGAGCCTGCTCATATTTCTTGGCCTCGGCTTCCTTCTGACGCTTGTAAAGCTCTACGTCTGCGATCTGCTGCTGGCGGTACTTCTCTGCGTCGGCCTGCTTCTTGATCTCTGCATCGAGAGCCTGCTCGCGAACCTCTGCCTCTCTTGCCTTCAGCTCAACTTCCTTCTGCTGCTTTGCAATATCGGCTTCGGTCTTTGTGATCTCGATGGTCTTTCTCTGCTGCTGCTCCTGGATCTTGTAGGCTGCATCTGCCTCAGCCTTCTTTGTATCCTCTGTAACCTGCAGCTCGCTCTTCTTGATCGAAAGCTCGTTCTGCTTGATGGCAATTTCGGTAGCCGATGCAACCTGCGCATCGTTTGCTTCCTTCTTTGCTGCAGCCTGTGCGATCGCAACGTCACGCTCTGCATTTGCCTTTGCAATACTTGCGGACTTCTGTATTGCTGCCATGTTGTCCTGTCCGAGTGCGGTAATAAGGTCATTCTTATCCTCAACATGCTGGATATTGCAGGAAATGATCTTGATACCCAGGTTGTTCATATCGATCTGGGCCTTTTCCTGAACCTGGTCACCGAAGGTCTTTCGGTCGTTACACAGATCCTTAAGGGTTATCGTACCGATGATCTCACGCATGTTACCCTGAAGGGAATCGACAAGCTGCTCGTTGATCTTGTCCTTGCTCATGTTAAGGAAGTTCTTCATTGCAAGCTTGATGCCTTCCGGATCGGTCCTGACCTGAACCTTTGCAACCGCATCGATGTTAACACCGATGAAATCGGATGTCGGTACAAAGTCGCCGGTCTTTATATCGATCGAAATCTGCTCGATAAGAAGCTCATCCTTCCTTTCAAAGAAGGGAAGCTTGATGCCTGCTTTACCGATCAGTACCTTCGGGGTCCTACGAAGACCCGAAATAATGTAGGCCTTGTTCGGGGGAGCCTTTACATAGCTTGGAATGATGAACAGCGCAAGCAAAAGTACGACAGCCACACCAATAATTATGGGCAGGTACTTGTCGAGCGAAAAATCGGAAGCCAGCAAAACATTTGCCACTTGGTTTCTCATATCTCTACCTCCTAGTCGGTGAAATTACTATTTTTTATCTTCCGTCTTTTCTTCCGTCTTATCCTCCGGTGCCGCAGGCTTACTCTCCGCTGCCACAGGCTCCTCGGGTTTCTTTTCCTTATTCTTCATCTTGATTACCACTATTATGATCACAACGATAATGATTATGATAAGCAGCCAGATGAAAATACAGATTCCGAGCGGTCTCGGGCAGAAGCCGCAGAGTCCGCACTTATCCTTCTCTTCCTTTTCCTTTGCAGGCTTGGGAGTCGGAGTGAGTGTCGGATCCGGTTCAACCGGTGTATCGGTCGGGGTAGGTGCTGCCACAACCTCCATGTCCTCTGAACCGAAGGTAATGATCTCGGAATAATCGGTATATACATCGTCAAGATCATGCTGGCGGATGCAGTAACGTGCGCGGAGCTCGATGGGAGTATCCTTTTCAACCTTGCCCTCTACTGCGGCAAGATTGGCAAGACCATATTCCAGCTCGCCGGACTTCAGTTTCCAGTCTCCCTGAAGACCTGTCCAGTCCTTCTTGCCCTGTACTCTTGCCTCAACCTCAATGGTAACATCGCCGCCATGATTATAGTCGGCCTGAAGCTTTGTGTTCAGCTTTGTCAGTTCCTCGGGAACAACTATCTTAAATGCTACAACAGGGAAGTCATTGAAATCCTTGTCTGTCATGCGGAGGTCGCTGATTATCGGAGCTGCAACGTCGCCTTCTTTTACAGGCTCATACTTTTCAGCCTCTTTTCCGACTGCAGCGACTTCGGACCATTCGGATGCAACTTTAAACTCTTCCCTTCCTTCCTCTTCGGTACGGATGGTTACAAGATAGCGCATGCGGACATAGATCGTATGGTTTTCATAATCAAAAACTGCCTGGCTTCCGTCATCGTCCGATTTCACAGTATAGCAGCCTTCGGGAAGCACATCCTTCCAGCCGTCAAAATCCGAGTTTTCATGATCGCCGTACCAGCGTTTATCTTCCGGATCGTCGATGTTTCCCATGTAACGGAAAACCCAGGCGGTAACTACCTGTTCGTCACTGTCCAGAAAATCAGTATAGGCCCATTCACCGAGGTGCTGTTTATAATCCTCGTCATAGCCGTCGGTATCCCAGTACTTATTGTAGTGCCAGTCGGTCTGGTTATCAACGGACCAGTCCATCTGGGCTGTAAACCACAGATCTGAATAGCCATGATCTTCAATTTCTTTTCTTGTAGCATCATGGGTATCGGGATCTCCGTCCCTGTGGGCCCAGTCGCCCATGCTTTCATTCTTGCTCCACGCCAGCTGGCAGGTGCTATAACTGTCGGTGCCCTCATCCGTATGCTCGATCGACACATTTGTCGGTGCAGAAAGCTCAAACGGGAGCCATACATCCTTATCCGACTCGCCCTCTGCGGCTGCAAAGCCCGTAAACATACAAAGCAGCATGCACAGGGTAAGTATGAATGATAGAAACTTCTTCATAAATCCTTACTCCTTTCAATAAAGTGTAAAACCCCATCCTTCTTAAAAAGGATAATGTATATTTATTTTAGCATACCTGCTTAATTATAGCAACAAATAGTCGAACTTTTTTTATTTGGAAACTCAGGTCGTCACAAACTGTGAATTATACAGCTCGGCATAGAAGCCTTCCTTTGCCAGGAGTTCCCTGTGACTGCCCTGCTCGACGATATCACCGTCACGCATGACAAGAATGATGTCGGCATTCTTGATGGTGGAGAGGCGGTGAGCGATAACAAAGCTCGTGCGGTCCTTGGTCAGTTCATCCATGGCACGCTGTATGACAAGCTCCGTCCTCGTGTCGACCGAACTTGTCGCCTCGTCAAGTATCAGAAGCGGTGCATCCTTAAGCATCGCCCTTGCGATAGTAAGCTGCTGCTTCTGGCCTTCGGAAAGGCTAAGTGTGTCTGAAAGCTCAGTATCATAGCCCTTCTCAAGAGTATCGATAAAGTGCTTAAGTCCTACCGCCGTGCATACCTTGTCAAGCTCGGCATCGGTAACGCCTTCCTTATTATATACAAGATTCTCCCTTATGGTTCCGCCGAACAGCCAGGTATCCTGAAGTATCATATCAAACAGCTCATGCACATTTTCCCTTGTGATCTCCTTTGTCGATACTCCGTCAATCCTGATATCGCCTTCATCGGGCTCATAAAAACGCATCAGAAGATTAACCATGGTGGTTTTTCCGGCTCCCGTGGGTCCGACTATCGCAACCTTCTGCCCTGCCTTAAGCTCCGCCGAAAAATCATGGATTATGGTCTTGTCCGGCAGATAACCGAATTTTATGTGCGAAAAGCTGACATCGCCCCTGACCTTATCGGGATCAAGGCGGGTGCTCTTTTGGCTTTCGTCCGTAAGCTCTTCGGCCTCAAGTATTTCAAAAACCCTCTTTGACGCCGCCGATGCCTGCTGTATGCTTGTCATCGACTGTGCAAAGGTGCCGAGCGGCTGCTGAAAAAGCCTTGAATATATCAGGAAGGCCGATATCATACCGAAGGTCATGCCTCCCTTTTCCTTTATAATAAGAGCGATTCCGACCGCAAAAATGAGCACATATGAAAGATTTCCGACAAAGCCCATGATAGGCATCATAAGTCCCGAAAAGAACTGCGATCTCCAGTTATCGTCGTAAAGCTTGTCATTTATCTTTGTAAACTTTTCGCTTTCCTCTTTCTTTCCGCCGAAGGACTGAACAATGTTATGGTTCGTGTATACCTCTTCGATCTGTCCGTTCAGGGTTCCGAGATCCGCCTGCTTGCGGTTAAAATATACCTGCGACTTTTTCATGATCATGCCCATACTAATGAAACCGAGCATGGCTGCCGCAATGGTCACCAGCGAAAGAATGACGCTCGAGCCGAACATTTTTATCATTACGCCCACCAGAAGCACGACCGCTCCGAGAAGGTTTGCGGTGCTCTGCGCAAGGGTCTGGCTTATCGTATCGACATCATTGGTCACTCTCGAAAGTATGTCTCCCTTGGTGCTCGTATCGAAAAAGCGCAGGGGCAGGCAGTTAATTTTCCTGTCGATATCGTTTCTCAATCTTCTTGATGCATGCTGGGTAACGGTTGCGGTGATAAACTGCTGTCCGTAGGAAAGAAGGGCTCCCGCAATGTATATGACAAGAAGCTTTACTGCGATCTTTTTGACCTCATCCATGTTTATGCCGGCAATAATTCCGTTAAGGATCTCGTTGGTCAGATCGCTTATGTTTTCAGGTCCGATTATGGTCGCATATGCGCCGCCTGCCGCAAAAACAAGAGCAATTATCACCGCAAAAAGATAGCGTTTGCAGTAAACGAGCATTTTTTTCATAGCGCCGAAATCGGTTTTTTCACCCGGGTTTGCCATCATCATGCGCCCGTGAGGTCCGTGTCCTGCCATTATACCGCTCCTTTCAGTTCTTCCTCGGAAAGCTGCGAAAGCGCTATCTCATGGTAGATCTCACAATTTTCCAGAAGCTCCTCGTGACTGCCGATACCTGCGACGCATCCGTCATGGAGCACCAGTATCTTATCGGCATTCTTAATGGTTCCTATTCTCTGGGCAACGATGATAACTGTTTTGCCCTGCATTTTTTCCCTGATCGCACGTCTTACAAGCATATCGGTCTTATAATCGAGAGCCGAGAAGGTATCGTCAAAAATGTATATTTCCGCATCCTTGTAAACCGCCCTCGCAATCGAAAGCCTCTGCTTCTGGCCGCCCGAAAAATTCGTACCGCCCTGGGCCACCTCGGTTTTAAGACCGTCACCTTCGCTGTATATAAAATCCGCGTTCGCGATCTCAATTGCGGTCTCTGCCTTTTTCATGCCTGATTCGCTCCCGGTATCGTCACCGCTGCCGTAGGCAATGTTGCTTCCGACGGTCCCCGAGAACAGCACCGCCCTCTGGGGCGCAACCGATATGCGTTTTTCAAGCGCTTCCTCGGAATATTCCTTAATGTTCACTCCGTCGATAAGAAGCTCGCCCTCGGTAACATCATAAAAACGGGGCAGAAGATTTATAAGCGTGCTTTTGCCCGAACCGGTGGCGCCGATGATCGCAAAGGTCTCGCCGGCCCCGATCTTAAAGTTCAGATTCTTCAGGCAGTAATCCTTCGAGCCGTCATTATAGGAAAACGAAACATTCCTAAACTCAACGCTTCCCTTTTCTCCGTCCTTTCCTTCGCCTGCCTTTCCGAATTCGATGCTTCCCTCGGTGTCAAGCACCTCGTTGATACGCTTTGCGGAAACCATGGCTCTCGGAAGGATGACAAAGATCATGACAAGCATCATGAATGCCATTACGACCTGCAGGGCATACTGGGTAAATGCCATCATTTCGCCCATCTTGACCGCCTTTTCCATACCGGGTGCCCTGTTGATAAGATAGGCGCCTATCCAGTATATCGCAAGGCTCAGTCCGCTCATCGCCGTGGTCATCACCGGCATCATAAGGCCCATGGTCCTGGCTGTGAAGAGATGGTTCTTCGTGATGCTCTCGTTTACCCTGCCGAACTTATCCTCCTGGTATTTTTCGGCATTGAAAGCCCTGACGACCCTGACGCCCGACAGGTTTTCCCTTGTAACATCGTTAAGCGAATCGGTCAGCCTCTGTATTTCCTTAAATCTCGGGTAGCATATGCCGACCAGCGTGCCGATGGCAGAGAGTATCACAACAACGCATACGGCGACCGCGCTTGTCCATTCCACGCTTGAGTTCGAAATCTTGCTTATCGCCCATATTGCGGTTATCGGCGCCTTTATCAGCATCATCAGTCCCATAGCGATAAGGGTCTGCTGCTGTACCACGTCGTTGGTCGTTCTCGTGATAAGGCTCGGTGTCGAAAAACGGTTGATCTCCCTGTCGGAAAAGCCCGTTACCTTTTTAAATATTTTTTTACGTAAGGTCCTTGCGAAATTTCCTGCGATCTTCGCACCCAGAAATCCGCATATAAAAGCGCCCGCCATGCTTCCGACGGCGCAGGCAAGCATCTTTCCGCCGTTTTTATAAACCACGTCCATATCGGCATTTCCAACGGAAACCGCCTCGGTAAGGCGCTTCGTATAGTCCGGCATTTTAAGTTCAAGGAAAACCTGTATCACGACCAGTCCGATACACAGCACTATCCCTATAAGGTCCTGCCTGGTCAGATTCTTAAATATCTTCACCTGATTCCTCCTCTTTTCTTACTGTTCATTTTACAAATAAGGACCGGCCCTTTAGGCCAGTCCCTGTTCCAATGCATCTGCAATCGTTTTTACATATTTGGCGCGCCACTCGTCGTTCATCATATCCTTTGCATCGCTCTGGTTTGTGCAGAAGCCCATCTCCAGAAGCAGCGACGGCATCGTCGGATACTTTGTTACGAAGAACGCGTTACTGTTGTTTCTCGCAAATACCGAAGCGTTCTTGTCGGGGAAATCCCTCTTAAGCATATCTATAAGCTTCTTCGAGATCACCTCCGACTTTGCGGAATAATCGTTTGTACTGCAGAAATAAACCTGATATCCGCTAACGGACGCTTCTTCGAGTGCGTTTACATGAAGTGAGATCATCACATCAAAATTATACTGTTTGTTAAGTATGTTTGCCCATATCGTACGCTCATAGGCATGGAACACCTTGTTTTCGGTAAAATATGAGGAGCTGAAGGAAACGCCCAGCTCGGTGGCCTTCTGCATTATATCCTTTTCCTCAAGCTTATTCTCACCGTCATGTGTAAGAACAACCGTATGGCCTCTTGATTCAAGTTCGGTCTTTAAAAGCTTCGCCATCGCAAGCGTAACATCCTTCTCGTTAACTCCTGCTCCGAGGAAGGCTGAGCTTGTTCCTCCGTCATCAAAGCCGTGTCCGGGATCTACGCATATCGTATATTTCGGTCCCGCCGATTTTGTCGGAACCGGCGTCGCAGGCTCGGTAGGCTTATTGTTTACCGTCTGCATCGGGGTAGGCGATGAAGTCACCGCCGGTTTATTTGATTCCTTACTGCTTTCTTTTCCGCTCTTACCGAAAGCCTTCTTTAAAAGAAGGATCACAAGCAGGGCGGCAATTACCACAAGTGCTATTTTGACCCAGGGTCTTAATCTGCGCTTCCTTCTTCTGCGCGGACGTCCGCCCCCGGAATTGTTTCTGTTACCGTATCTGGTATTGCTGTCGTTCATGATAAACCTTTCATTTCAAGTTTTTTATCGATTGAAAATAAAACACCAAATAGCATTATAACAAATTATATTCAAAATGAACAGCCCTTTTTTGATGATTTTTTCTTGAACACCGGCTGTCCCCGGCTTATAATAAAAAGAAAAAGGTCTGACGGGATGGATAACAAGATATTTAACAAAGCCTTAACCGATTTTATGAATGACTTCGCGACCGGGGATGCCATAAGGCATCTTGCCGACCGCGGCTTTACCGTTCCCGAGATCAAGGAAAGGCTTGATTTTCCGGCCTCCTTAGAGCATATCGGCTCCTGTGTATGGGAGCACTTCCTTAAAACCGGAGTCATTTGCCTTGAAGATCCCGCAGGAAAAGATACTTTTGTCAGATACAGAACAATAAAAGAGACAGACTCCTTCGGGCGCATTTCCTTCCGTCAGGTAAAGGAGGAAGAAAAAAATGCGCCAAAAGAATATCTGTCCTGTGATTTCGGTACGCTGATCAGAAAAGAAGCCCAAAAACTTGAAGGCCTTGAACAACGTGACCTGGATTATCTGCTTTTTCTTCCCTGGCCCGCACATACGGTCTGGCATGTCGCGGACGAAAGGATGAAAAGGATATCGTCATTCATTGCTCTTAAGGCTTGATACCATATCTATGCTTCCGACCTTTCTTGCAAGGAACGCCGATACCGCAAGCGATACGAGGAAGGTTCCGACGGCTCCCAGCAGATATGTAAGAGGGCGGATATAGGTATCGATATCGTATTTGTCCTCCAGACAGATTTTAAACAGCCATGAAGTAAGGCCTCTTCCGAGAGGCAGGCCGATTATAACCGCAGCGATCGCTATCCAGTTATTCTGCTTTACAAATATTTTTCTTATTTTGGAATCCTCAAAGCCAAGCACCTTAAGCGTTGAGAACTGATACTGTTTTTCGCTGTATGACAGTATGCTCATGCTGTAAATGATGATCACGCCAAGCAAAACCGCCACAACAATGATGATCACTATCATGGTCCTCATCATCTCAAGCATGCCCGATATGTTTTTCTTAAGTCCGGCCCTGTCCTGTACCAGCGTGACGCCGGGTATATCCTTGTTGCCTGACATATCCATATCAGTGTATATCGTATCAGGCTTATATTCAAGCCCGAGGCTTTCGATATAGGCGCGCGTAGCGGTAACGCCCTGAGTCTGAGGATCCTTATTGTAGCCGACGACTTCGGATTCATAATAATCCGGGGAGCCATAAATATGCCAGGTGATTTTATCTCCTATTTTAATATTTTCGTTTTCGCCGAGCTTGTGCGTGATATAGACTCCGTCGTCCCTTGTAAGCTTCATAAAATCATTGTCGGGATCTATAAACCTCACATAGTCGCCCGCATCATGCACAAATACGGTATTTGCGTTTCTGTTGCCCTTGCTGTCCTTTATTTCGATGCCGAGGGTCCTGGTCGTATTATCGCCGTATTTACCGGTCAGTTCCTTTATTTCATCCGCACTAAGGTCTTCCTTCAGGCTAAGACTGTATTTGAAGTTATAAATATCTTCAAACTGAACATCGATGAAGTGATCCATGCTGTTAAGCATTCCGAGCGCACATACTATCAGCACACAGCAGCCCGTGATCCCGGCAACGGCAGTAAGGGTTCTTACCTTGTTCCTGATAATATCCCTGATGTTCCATTTTGTTGCAAATTTAAGCTTTTTGAAGATACTTGTCGTCGTAAAACCAAGGGTTCCCGATTTTACCTTCGGGAGCTCTATCCTTAAGGTTTCTGCGGGATTCTCCTTTAACTGCTTGCGGCAGGTAAGATAGGTCACAAAGGATATTCCGAGAACAACAAGTCCGGCAACGGCAAAGCTCTTAGGCTTTACTATCGCTCCTTCATTGGGTATCTGGAAGAAATCCATCTCCATGCCCATAAAGACTCCGCCGATCAGATACTTTCCGGCCAGAAGTCCGAATGCTGCTCCGATGAGCGATACCCAGAAACCGTAACCGATATAGTGAAACTGGACTTTAAAATCGGAAAAGCCGAGAGCCTTCAGTGTTCCTATCTGTATCCTCTGCTTCTTGATCACCCTCGTCATGGTCGTAATAACCGAAAGAATAGCGATAAAAAGGAAGAGTCCGGAAAAAATCCCGACAAAGCCCCTGCCCTCATCGATCTCGCCCTGATAGGTCGAGCAGGAAAGTGAATCCTCGGCCTTTACGATCGCAAGCGCATTGCCAAGCTCATCCTCAATGCTGTTTTTAACCTCGTCAACATTTGACTTTTCGTCAACATCGACCATTATGTCATTATAGGGAATGCCCGCTGCCTTTGTGAAGCTTTCCGGAAGCGCTTTTGCGGAAAGATATATGAAGCCGTAGGTCTCATGGTCCGGAAGCAGTGCCGATTCGTCCTTTACATCATAAACATGATCCGGCACCTCAATGGCTCCCACTACGACCGCTTCCATTTCCAGCGTGTCGTATTTAAAGGCAATCTTATCTCCAAGCTTGATTCCGTTTTCTTTTAAATATCTGTTGTCAACCCATGCGCCGGTATTGTCGGCATCAAAAGGAATGCCGTCGTCCACATGGAATTTTGATATGTCATTGGATTCTATGAAAGAAACAGAAAAGCTCTTGTCATTGTCATCGCTGTTGATGGCGCTAAGAACCAGTTTCCTTTCTGCATTGTTGACATGGGATATTTTCTTTACGCTGTCAAGATCTTCCTGCGAAAAGCCGTTTCCCATTATATCCAGATCCTGCAGATTGTTGTTTCCGTAAAAATCATCAGCGGCGATTATCATTCCGTCCATATAGGCTTCTATACCGGAATATGCCATTACGCCGATCATTACCATCAGAAGTATAGTGATGAACTGCGAAAGGTTCTTCCCGATTTCCCTGAACATCTTCCGTCTCAGCATTACCACTCCACCTCCTCGATCTTCTTGGGCGAGGCATTAACTTCATTGCTTTTTATCTTACCGTTCTTCACACGTATCACCCTGTCTGCTATTTCGGCTATCAGGCTGTTGTGCGTAACTATGACAACGGTATTTCCGTCCGCACTGCATTGTTTTTTCAGAAGCTTGAGGACCTCTACGCCGGTCGCGGAATCAAGCGCTCCGGTCGGCTCGTCGCATAAAAGAAGCAGAGGGTTCTTCGCAATTGCTCTGGCTATAGAAACTCTCTGCTGTTCTCCGCCCGAAAGCTGGTTCGGAAACTTTCCGGCGTGCATATCAAGTCCGACGCCCTTAAGCACTTCCATCGCGGGCTTGGGATTTTTTACTATATCATTTATCAGTTCCACGTTTTCCAAAACCGTCAGGGTCGGCAGAATGTTGTAGAACTGGAATATAAAGCCTATATTCTCCGCCCTGTACTTAGTGAGTTCCTTGGCGGAAAGCTTCGAGATATCCTTTCCGTCAATGATGATCTCGCCCGAGGTAGCCTTATCCATTCCCCCTAAAAGATTCAGTATTGTGGATTTTCCGGCACCGGACGGTCCCAGTATAACAACAAGCTCTCCTTTGTTAATGTTAAAGCTTGCACCGGACAGGGCATCAAATGATTTCTCTCCCACTGTATAGGTTTTCTTAACGTTCTTAAAATTGATCAGTTCTTTCATGTCTGCCTCCTTGTTTATATGAACATGTATTCATATGTCTTGCAAGTTAGCATTATATAACTTATGTCAACGTTTGTCAATCCCATAAATAAAATCTTAATAAACTGTCCGCTCCGTTCTCTCTTTTTCTGATCAAACGGAGCGAACAGTAAATCGTCAATTTATAAATCATCCGGCATAGCGGTCATCCTTTGAATTCTACCCGTCCGCTTTCCCTTGCCATATCAAGCACTTCGTTGAAGTCTTCGCACAATATGGAATATTTTAATCTTTCTCCGATCATAATCGCTCCGGCACGCAGTGAAACATCAGCCACTCCTCCGGTATATGCAACGGTCTGTCCGTTTTTGGCAAGAACGCTTAATGCCAGTTCCTCTACTGCTTTTCTGTCGCTGCTCTCGGTAATCATGACAAATTCATCCCCGCCGATCCTAAGACAGACCTTGTCTTCTCCGGCTGCCTCATTTATCCTTCTGAAGGCTTCAAGGATGACCTTGTCTCCCGCTTCCCTGCCCTGATCCTCATTTATCTGCATCAAATGCTGTACGTCAAAGCAGATTACATATGTTCCCGCCTGAGATCTCAGATAATCATAGAAATCCCTTACGTCAAATTTTTTAATGTTATAATTCATGATTTCGTCTCCTTCCAAATAGTCCGGATTCAGTCTGGGATAAAGGCCACAGTCTCCCTTCCACTCCTTTTTAAAGCCGGACGGAGAAATGCCCCAAACCTTGCTGAACGCCCTTGTGAATACTTCGTGAGAATTATAACCGTACTTAAGAGCGGCATCCAGTACGGACATACCCGAAAGCATATCCCTGCCTGCCATAGTGACTCTGCGCTTTGAAACATACTCCTTGATACTCATATGAGTGCATATCTTCCAGGTTTTCTGAAGCGAAGAAAGCGAGCAAAAGCATTTTGCGGCAATATCCTCCTGGGAAAACTCCTCTGTCAGATGCTCCTCAATGTAATCGAGCGCCGTCACAAATAAAATAAAACTGTTTTCCTGTACTCTCATAATCTCTTATGTATCCACCCTGTTCGATTTGTAAAGGATCCTTTTACGATACATATAATAACATATATTTTTAGATTTTTCTTGATTTTTTGAGTAAAAGCTTCAATCTGATCTGCTGTATCTTCTCAGGCTTTGCCTCTGATTTTCTTTACATTTCTGTTCATCATATGTCTGCCGTAATACCTGAATGCCAGCTTTTTGATGAACGACAGATCCTGATGATGTTCTTTTAACAATGCATCCGGGGAATCATAGATTCCGAAATCACAATTGATTCCGGTGCTTTGTATATATGTGTTATTCCTGTCAAAATCTGTAACGGGATTTTTGAAATCCTCCACTCCGACGCCGTATTTGCAAAAAGCACCCGTACATTCCCTGTTCTTTTCCCAAAGCTTTTCAAGATAAGTTCTGTCTATGATAAATGCCTCCAGCTCATACCATTTACCTTCCAGATATACTTCAACCCAGCTGTGAAAGATATTCTTTGGAGCCTGCCTGTAAACAAAACCCGTCATGGCCCCTTCCTGAAGCTCCTTTTTTATGGTAAAACCGTGAACACGGCATGGAATGCCTACGGCTCTTAAAAGCGCCATGAAAAGAGTTCCTTTGGTATTGCACTGTCCGTATCCGTCACGCAGAACCTTTGACGCGGGAATGCTGTCATCCACGTTATATCCAAAAAGAATCTCATCTCTTACAAAATTATATATATCTCTGATCTTTTCAAAAGAGGAAAGCTTCTTCCATCCGCGTTCCCTTATCAATTTCTGGATTTTGTAATTATCATAATCCAGCATATGAGTCCTGCTTAAATACGGATTTTCCTTTTCAGTCTCATCTTTGGGAGCTTTCTTCAAAGTCATCAAAAATGTATACTTGCATTTGACTTCATTCTCGGCCTCAAACCCGAAGCCTGCGAAAAAGCTTGCTTTATCGCTGTAATAGTATTCCTTGAAATATTTCGGTGTTCCTATACTTTCCGTAATATACATCGGTGCAAACTTAAGCTTACAGCCGAGTTCAGTCTGCCTGTCCCAGTCAAGAACGATCAGTCTTCCGTCATCCTTAAGAAGTCTGTGGGCTTCCGAAAGAATCGCCTTCTGAAGTTTCGGATCACATTCATGAAGAACCAGTCCGATGATTATATAATCAAACATTCCGGATTTCAATCCGGTATCGCTTGCATCACGGCATATAAGCTTAACATTCCCGAGGCCAAGCGCACGAACTTTCTCTCTGGCTTTTCCGAGCATGGATCCGGACCTGTCCAGCCCAACTACCGTAGCTTCAGGTTTCTTCACCGCGATTCCCAGCCCATTTGATCCTGTACCGCAGCACATATCGAGAATCCTACATTTTTTATCGGGAATCATCCCGCTAAGTACTTCACGCGGATTTCTTCCTGCATCTTTAAAATATGTCTTATCCAGAATATCATATCCTGATGAAATCAACTTGTAGGTAACTTTACTTACCGCTTTACTTGACATAGCTTATGCTCCTTTGCATTTTATATATGTTCATTTGTTCATATGATAATATGATATCGCTGGTTTGTCAAGTATAAATTTTCTACAAATCAATCAAAAAATTACCGGAGGTGACAGTCAGGTATCCTTTATTCCAACCACTCTGAAAACCTGTTCCACCGTCATTTCCATATTCCGCTTTGCATTTTCCGCTTTCATTGCCTCTTCCATGCTCATCGGATTTCCCGCTATCGGAAACATTGCATCAATGCCCTTGTCCAACAGCATATCCTCTTCTTTTATCATTCCCGCAAAAGCAATCACCGGTTTCCCGTATTTCTTGGCTACTCCTGCTACCGCGCCCGGGACCTTTCCCATAAAGCTTTGAGAATCCAGACAGCCTTCGCCTGTTACAACGAGATCTGCAGACCTTATTTTTTCTTCCAGTCTGCTTATCTCCATCATCTTTTCCATTCCGGGAATCAGCTCTGCATTCAGAAATGATTTAAATGCAAATCCAAGTCCGCCCGCGGCCCCTGCCCCGGGGAAATCCTTATCCGCTTCAGGAAATATTTCCCTGACAAGCCCTGAATATCTCTCAAGCCAGCCATCCATCAGTTTTATATCATTTTCTTTAAGTCCCTTCTGCGGGCCGAACACCTTAGAGCAGCCCAGGTCACCGCATAACGGATTATTTACATCGCATAGAACGCTGAACCGGCACTCTACAAGTTCCTTTATAGCATTTGCGGTCCTGATAGTCCTGATTTCTTTAAGACCGGCACCGCAGGTTTTAACCATCCTGCCCCCTGAATCAAAGAACTCAAATCCAAGAGCCTGAAGCATGCCGGTACCGCCGTCATTTATGGCGCTTCCGCCGATACCGATAATGAATTCCCGCACTCCACGGTGAATTGCATCTGCAATCATCTCCCCCACACCATATGATGATGTGTTCATGGGATTTCTGTCCTGCTCATCAATAAGTGTAAGACCTGCGGCGGCAGCCATCTCCATTACCGCAAGTTTTTTTGAAGCATCATAACCATAGGAAGCATTTATTTTTCTGCCTAGCGGGTCCGAAACCGTTACACTGACCTTCGCCATTCCCAAAATGTCTATAAAGGTCTCAGTCAGGCCCTCGCCGCCATCCGATATCGGTACTGTTACTACATCTGCTTCACCCAATGCTCTTAAAATACCTTGCTTTGCCGCATTCTCTGCTTCCGAAGATGTCATACAGCCTTTAAATGAATCTATTGCCAATACTATTATCATCTTCGATCACCGCATTTCTTTCCTGTATCTATTTCCATTCCTTCCATATTTCCGGCTTATATCCTATAGTCGATTGTTTCCCGTTTCTGACTATCGGTGTTAAAAGCATATCCGTCTTAAAATCTCTTACATTATAACATACAGGGAGCTTTTCGGGTATCTGTTTTTCAGCTATTATAAATATTCTCCTAAAAAAAGTGCCGCGGCTTTCGCTGCGGCACCTGACATTTAATTTTGTTTTAATATCATTCGATGAGAATGGTCCTTTTTTCGGGAACTTCTTCTTTTTCCTTCTTAGGAACAACAAGCTTAAGAACACCATCTTCAAACTTAGCCTTGATGTCCTCTTCTTTTACCTCTTCTCCTACATAGAAGCTACGCTGCATGCTTCCTTCATAACGCTCCTTGCGGATAGCTTTGCCTTTCTTTTCTTTTTCAAGGCTTTTTCCTGCTTCGATCACAAGATATCCGCTTTCAAGCGAGAGCTTAATGTCTTCTTTCTTAAATCCCGGAAGATCGATATCGAGCTCATAATCATCTTCGTTCTCATGGATATCCGTTTTCATCAGCTGTGCTGCATGTTTTCCATACAGCTTTTTCTCTACATCGTCATACTCATGAAGTGTAGGAAATCCAAAATCAAACCATTCCTCTTCAGGATAACTTCTAAAAATTTTTGGTAACAACATAGGTCATGCCTCCTTTTTGCAAACCCGCCGGTACGTACCGGCAAGTATTCAAATAACTACATTACAGTTCTTTGCGCAAGGGATGGAGGGTTTGGATCCAACGTCTCTTTGGATCTTCTCTTTTCCTTTGTTCTGACACTATTATACCACTATTATCAGCACTGTCAAGAGGTGAGTGCTAATTATTTTGTGAATTTTTTGTTACGATTTCTCACGTTTTTGCAATGATCCATAGAGGCTGCGGATATCTGTTATGCCCTTTGAGACCTTTCTTATCCTTTCCAAAACTCTTTCGATCCGTCCCGTATCAAGATAAGCGGCGATTCTCTCAGTAAGTTCCTGTTTTCCGCCGGATGCCGGCAAACCGTTATCGCGACAGAACGAAACCAGTTCTTCCTTAAGCCAGTAATTATCAAGAAAGTCTTTACTTTTTAATTCCGATGTCAACTCCAGTCTTTCAGACATGTTATCCTCCGTCATACGTCACAACTTGCCGTTACATACTGTTTTCTTTTGTGGGTTTTAAAGTAGTTCCGAAAGCCACTTTTTTACGGATTCTCTCACATCATCCCTATCGTTTTGGGCATCATTTCCTCTTACAGCCAGGCCATCAAGTACTGCGCTGTCCGGGCAGGCTTTTGAAAGCTTTTTATCGAATCCGGATAAGCCCGAGCCTTCATGCGTGGAAAAAGGAATCAGATTTTTACCGGCAAGGGCATCTGCATTCTTCTCAAAGAAAGTGTACATTATCATCGGCCAGTCTCCCCACCAGACGGGTGCACCGATAAAAATCGTACTGTACTGTGACAAATCAGGCACTTCACCCGCATATTCCGGTCTTGCTTTTTTGCTTTGCTCCCGCTTTGCCACATCGGTCAGTTCCGCATAAGTCATCGGATAGTGATCGTCAGCCGGAAGAACTTCGAACAAATCCGCACCTGTCTGATCCGCAATCATCTTTGCGACAATGGCCGTATTTCCCTCTTCGATCACTCCGACCGTGTACTGCTCGCCGGTACGTGAAAAATATACCACCAGGATTTTGCCGCCTCCGGTTACGGAACTTTTGGATTCCTGCGTATTCTTTTTACCCGTTGACGCTTTGTTTTTTTCTTTGTCATTTTCCTGTGATTTCCCGCATCCCGCAATGCAGATCATCATCACAAGCATAATAAGAAATGCACCCAGTCGTTTACTTAATCTTCTCATGTCTTAAAATCCTCCCGGTCTCATCAACCTTTCACGCCTTCTCGAAGCCCGGTCTCCATGCCGCAAAACCTGCAAGCTGCGCGTCCACGTTCCGCATGCCGAAAGCACAAACGCTCTCATTCTTTCTGCTCTTTCGGATCCTGCATTTTGATCACCCGTGCCGGAACACCTCCGACCACCGCATAATCCGGCACATCCTTAGTCACAACAGCTCCGGCAGCAACCACTGCATATTCACCGATCGTGACACCCGGACAGATAGTAACATTCATTCCCAGCCAGGCATTCTTCTTTACCACAACCTTGCCGTAAGTATATTTTGTATGGCGTTCGTTCATATCGTGATTGATACTTGCGATGCGAAGCCCCGGTGCAGACATCACTCCGTCTTCAAATTCGATTCCGCCGGATGCGGAAAGGATCGCAGAATGATTCAGAAATACTCCCTTGCCGAATTTCACGCGATTTCCGAAATCACAGATGAACGGTGTCAGTATCCTCACGTCGTCCAGCTTCCTGCCAAAAAGTTCTTCCAGGTCACTTACATAGGTGGGATCATCCGGCATCTTTGCATTTGCCCTTGCACACAGCACCCTTGCTCTCATCATCTCTTCAACTGCTTCTCTGAAATAGGGTTCCCTGTTATCGGTCGGGCCGCCCTGATCCATCAGCTCATAAACATATCCCTTTTCGTATTCCATCCTGTTTTCCTCCGTTTCAAATCAGACCGTTCTTTTCGAACCAGTCTTTTACGTCTTCCTTTGAGTCGGCCGCATAACTGCCGGTGACCGCAAGCCCCTTCTTTACGTCTGCGCCCTTTGCGTATTTCTTTATGTCGCTTTCGCTTGACCCCATCCCGCTGCCTTCGTTAGTGCACAGGGGCAGGATAGTTTTGCCGGTAAAATCGAAATTCTCAAGGAATGTTACGACTGCCATCGGCATTGTTCCCCAGTAATTCGGATATCCAAGTACAATGGTATCATACTCATCAATGTTTTCCGGCATACTCTTAAGCTCAGGTCTCTTCCCTTCTCTTAAATCCTTCTTTGCCTCATTGATACAGGTCATATATACCGGGGAATACGGATCCTTCATCTCGATCTT
>DFFN01000034.1 GCA_002369525.1 Lachnoclostridium sp. UBA3775
TGTCGGAAAGTCGCAGATAGTAAAGCAGATAGGCGCGAAATTCGGTTACAAGGTCATCGACCTGCGTCTTGCACAGATGTCAGAGGTTGAGATCGGCGGTCTGATCTATCCGAACGAGGACAGGACGAAAACCAGGTGGCTTTCGCCCGAGGTTTTGCCTGACGAGGAGCGCGACGGAAAGAACACGATACTGCTTCTTGACGAGATCACTTCCTGCCCGAAAAGAGTGCAGGTTGCGGCTTACCAGCTGATACTCGACCGGAGGGTGGGACAGTATACCCTGCCGGACGGCACCTATGTTATCGGACTCGGCAACCGCGAGGATGATGACGGAGTATATATACGGCTTGCGGGACCCTTGGCGGACCGCTTTGAGATCCACTATATCGATGTGGACTTTAAGACGTGGAAATATGATTTTGCGATACCGTTTAAGATCCATCCCTATGTGCTTCGCTACCTTACCTTCAAGCCATCCGCGCTGCACACGCAGAATCTTGACAGCGAAAGCATGATATTTGCGACACCGCGTTCATGGGAGAGGGTGAGCGATATCTTAAAGTGCGATTCGGACTTAAACAACCCGGTTGTCGTAAATAAGATCGCGGGCAATGTCGGGACCGTCGAGACCGCACAGTTCGTGAAATTTGCAAAGGAAGAGGGCACGGGTGTTACCGCAGATGAGTTCCTTGAGGGAAAAACCGGGGCTCCGGCAGATCCCTCGGAGCTTTCGATACTCACCAATGCTCTGGTGGAAAAGGTCTCATATCTTAAAAATGTGTCTTCTGCGGATGAGCTCGGCAAAGAAAAACTTGATGAGTGCAGGCGCGTGCTGGCGGCAATGTTTAAGCTCGGTCCCGCGGAATACAGCGTGATCGGTCTAAGAGACCTTCTGGAACTGAACCGGCCGGTTGTCAGACAGATTTTTCTTGAAAGTGACATACGCGATGCGGAGAAATTTATCAATGAAAACAGGTATATGCTCGGGCTGTAATGCCGGGCTTATGCCGGAGAGGTGAAATGTTCGGAAAAAAGGAAGAAATTACTAGACATAAAATCAATATGAGGGCGGAGCAGATCATACCGGCAAGCTTTTTGCTTGTCATCCTTATCGGTACGCTGCTTCTTATGCTGCCGGTTGCAACGGCAGAGGGAGAGCACACAAGCCTGCTTACCGCCCTCTTTACCTCGACCACTTCGGTCTGCGTTACGGGGCTTGTGGTCGTCGATACCTTTGCACACTGGACGCTGTTCGGAAAGATCGTCATACTGGTGCTTATCCAGCTTGGAGGTCTGGGCGCGGTTTCGGTAATGTCGATGATAATGCTGCTGCTTTCAAGGAAGTTTTCGCTTGCTGAAAGAAATCTTTTGCAGGATGCCTTCAATCTTGACTCGAGAAGAGGACTTTTGACCTTCCTTGTAAGAGTGTTTAAAGCGACGGCGATAGTCGAAGGAAGCGGCGCAATACTGTATGCCGTGCGCTTCATACCGGCACACGGAGCGATTAAGGGAATATGGTATTCCGTCTTTCACTCGGTTTCGGCTTTCTGCAATGCCGGAATAGACATACTCGGCCCCGACAGCCTGATGAAATACAATTCGGACCCTTTCATCATGGCGGTAACGATGTATCTTATCATTATGGGCGGCCTCGGTTTCATCGTATATTTCGATATTGTCGACAGGGTCAGAGAGGGGAGAAAAAGCAAGTTCGGTTTCGGAAGGATAATAACGAGGCTTTCGGAGCACAGCAGGATAGTATTAAAAATTACCGCGGTACTTATTATCGGCGGAGCGCTGTTCGTGTTCTTTGCGGAAAAGGATAATCCCGGAACCATGGGCGGCATGAGCATGTTCGACAAATGCTTCAACTCCCTGTTCCAGTCGGTGACCTTCAGAACGGCGGGCTTCGCGACGGTGCCGCAGGAAAACCTGAGCGGACAAAGCTGCGTGCTCGGCTACATCCTGATGTTCATCGGAGGTTCCCCGATAGGCACGGCCGGCGGCGTGAAAACGGTGACCTTCATCATTGTCATGGTTAACGCTGTGGCCTTCATCAGGGGAAGAAACGAAACAATAATCGCAAAAAGGCGCGTGTCTGAAAATATGATAAGAAAGGCGGCGGCCATCATAACCGTAAGTCTTGCGACGGTCATCTTTATGACTGTCGTCATAATGGCAAGCGAGGGACTCGGAATGGACGATGCGGCCTATGAGGTCGTAAGCGCACTCGCTACCGTCGGTCTTTCAAGAGGAGTAACGGGAACGCTTTCCTCGCTCGGACGTGTGACAATAATCATTTGTATGTATCTCGGAAGGATAGGTCCTATATCAATGGCGATATTCTTTACAAGAAGAAGGGCCGAGGCCAACAGCATCGCATATTCCGAGGGACACTTTTTTGTAGGATAAAGGAACAGGAGGAGGAAAAAAATGGCAAAATCGATAGCGGTTTTAGGACTTGGAAAATACGGCAGGAGCCTTGCAGACAGCCTGTATTCCATGGGCATGGACACACTTGTGGTGGATATGGATCCGGAGCTTGTCAGGGCATATTCCGACCGTTCAACCACTGCCATAACCGCAGATTTAAGGAATGAAAGCGAGGTCAAGGAGCTGGGGCTCAAAAACATGGATGCGGTAATAGTCTGCATCGGCTCGTCCCTTGAACCGAGCATAATGTCGGTAAATGTGGCCAAGGAGCTCGGTGTACCGAGAGTCATCGCCAAGGTTTCTTCGGAAAGAATGGCTTCGATACTGCTGAGGGTCGGTGCCGACAATGTTATCAATCCCGAGGAGGAGATGGGAATAAGAAGCGCGAGAAAGCTTGTTTCGCCCTCCTTCCTTGAATATTTTGAGCTTGATAAGGAGCTTTGCCTTGTCGAGGTGAAGGTCAAGGAAAGGTGGATAGGAAAGAGCATGAAGGAGCTGGATTTCAGAAAACAGTACCGCGCAAACGTTGTTTCTGTAAGGGAGGACGAGGTGAGATGGAGCTTTGTGGATCCCGATAAGCCTCTTAGGGACAACAGCGTGCTTCTTATCATGACGGACAAGAAGAACCTGAAAAATCTCAGCTTCAGCGGCTGACAGGGAGGATGGCTGTGAGTATCAGGCGTGAAGAATTCGATCACCTTGCCGCTTTGGCGCATCTTAAGTTTGATGAAGAGGAAATTCCGGCTTTCATGGCGGAATTTGACGAGCTGAAGGGCTTTGTTGACATGATAGGTGAGGAAAATACAGACGAAGGAAAAGCGGGAGAGTATCTGCCGCTTTTTTCGCTGCGCGAAGACGAGGTTAGACCCCCGCGCGAACGTGCACAGATCCTGTCGAATACCGGGACAAGCGGTGAATTTTTTGAGGTCAGGCAGGTAGTAAGGTAAATGATAGGCGAATTATCGAAAAAACTGCATGCAGGCCACATTACGGCGGCGGAGCTTACAGATTCTTATATTAAGAGGATAGAGGAGAAAAATCCCTCGCTTAATGCCTATGTGACCTTGCTCTTTGACAAAGCGAGAGCTGATGCGGCCAGGGCCGACAAAATGCTTAAGGCAGGTCTTGGCGGCGAGCTTTGCGGCATTCCCTATGCCTTAAAGGATAATTTCTGCGTCAAGGGCTATGAGACGGGCTGCTGTTCAAGGATGCTTGAGGGATATAAGCCGATATATAGTTCTACTGTTGTAGAAAAACTGGAGAGCGAAGGTGCGGTCCTTCTTGGGCAGACAAACATGGATGAGTTTGCGATGGGCTCGACTTCGGCTGGCAGCATATACGGTGCGACGAAAAATCCGGTAAACCCGGCATATGCGGCAGGGGGGTCGTCCGGCGGTTCGGCGGCGGCCGTGGCAGCAGATCTTGCTGTTTTTGCCATCGGCTCGGATACCGGCGGCTCTGTAAGGCAGCCTGCGGCATTCTGCGGCACGACAGGTTTTAAGCCCGGATACGGCGCAATAAGCCGCTACGGTCTTATTGCCTATGCCAGCTCGTTTGACACTGTCGGTATACTTGCGGGGTCTGCAGATGATGCCGGAAAGGTGTTTAACGTGCTTGCGGGCGGGGACGATAGGGACCTTACTTCAACGGAACGCATAGAAAATTTACAGCCCGGCGAAGCAGACGGAGCAGTAAAAATCGCTGTGCTTTCGGAAATACTTGAAAAAACCGAAGAAGATGTGAGGCAGGCTTTCGGGAAGATGGCTGAAATTTTAAAAAACTCGGGTGCCGAAACAGGGGAGGTTTCAATGCCCTGTCTTAAATATGCCCTGGCATCCTACTATATAATCGCCTGTGCCGAGGCTTCAAGCAATCTTGGACGCTATGACGGCGTGCGTTACGGTCACAGGGCGAAGGAGTTTACCGATGCCGACGACATGATGGCAAAAAGCCGCACCGAAGGCTTCGGAAGGGAAGTTAAAAAGAGGATAATGCTTGGAACCTATGTCCTGCAGACCGGCTATTATGACGATTATTACAAAAAAGCCTGCTCCTTAAGGGAAAAAATCAGTGACGGCTTTTCCGGGATTTTTGAAAAATATGATTTTATCGCACTGCCGACGGCGCCGAAGGGGCAGATAAGGCTTGATGAGAAGCTTGCTCCGACGGACATGTATCTTGGCGACCTTGCGACCGTTCCCGCAAATCTTGCGGGGATTCCGGCGATATCCATTAATATAGGAAGAGACAGGAACCAAATGCCTGTCGGGATGCAGCTTATGGCGCCGAAAGGACGTGAAAGGGAGCTGCTTTTGTTTGCGGACGAAGCGGAAAAGAGGCTTAAAGATGGAATATGAAATGATCATAGGGCTTGAAACCCATGTTGAACTCAGGACAAAAAGCAAGATTTTCTGCTCGTGCCCCACGCTTTTCGGCGCAGCCCCGAATACCCAGTGCTGCGAAATCTGCACGGGAGCGCCCGGCTCGCTTCCCGTACTCAATAAAGAAGCTGTCCGTTTTGCGGTTATGGCCGGTCTGGCTCTTGACTGCAGTATAAACGAACGCTGCCATATGGACAGAAAAAATTATTTTTATCCCGATCTGCCGAAGGCCTACCAGATCTCGCAGGCCGGCGAGCCTGTCTGCACCGGAGGTTTCATAACGCTTGACGGCGGCAGGAAGATCGGAATTGAACGCATACATATTGAAGAGGATGCGGGAAAGCTTGTGCATGAAAACGGGACCACATTCATTGATTACAACCGCGCCGGTGTTCCTCTGATCGAAATTGTATCAAAGCCGGATATGAGGACAGCGCAGGAGGCCGGGGAATATGCAGGAAAGCTCTGTCTTATCATGAGAAACATCGGCATTTCGGACTGCAGGCTGCAGGAGGGCAGCATGCGCTGCGATGTGAATATTTCTCTCCATAAGCCGGGCACTCCTTTCGGTACAAGGACCGAGATAAAAAACATAAACTCCTTTTCAAACATAGTTAAGGCCATTACTGCGGAAGCAAAGAGGCAGAAAGCAATTCTTGATGAGGAACGTCCTGTGAAACAGGCCACGCTCCGTTATGATGCGGCGGGGGACAGGGTTTACGTGATGCGCCTTAAGGAAAATACGGACGATTACAGATATTTTCCCGAGCCTGACATTCCGGGCTTTATAATACCGAAAGAGCTGGTCGAAGAGCTGAGACAAAGCCTTCCCGAGCTTCCCGGGCGGAGACTTGAAAGGTATTTAAACCTCGGGCTTTCGAAAGAGAACGCAGGGCAGATATATAAATACAGAAAAATCTCGGAATTCTTTGACGAAACCGTTAAAAGCGGGGTTTCCGCAAAAAATGCCGCAAACCTGATGATAAAGGGCATGTTCAGTTTCCTGAAAACAGAGGAGGAAAAGGAAACTTTTCATATAAAAACAAGCCCTTTGCAGTTCGCAGAGCTTGTAAGATATGTGGATGAGGGGAAACTGAATCTGAACCGCGCGGCAGAGATTTCCGGGAAAATGATGATAGACGGAAAAGGAGTTTCTTCCTATATAATAGAGGGAGAAACCGGAGGAGTTTCCGAAGAACGGCTTTTTGAACTTTGCGGTGAGGCCGTAAGGGCAAATCCCAGGGCCTGCGAGGACATAAAAAACGGCAGGAAGCAGGCAATAAACGTGCTCTTCGGCTACATAATGCGTGCCACATCGGGAAAGGCCGATGTAAAAAAGGCAGGAGAGATCATAATATCGCTTCTTCAAAATCGTTAAAATAATTTTTGCTTTTTTTATATAAATGGTATATAATAAAATAAGTTATTGTGGTTTGATAACGAAATGACCATTTTTTGTCGTTCAGGAGCACATCATGTTTAACGGAAAATATGTAATCGGTATATGTCTTACAAGGATATACGAGATCCATATCAAGCGTTTCTTAAAAAGCCTGTACAAGGTGGCTTTAAAGGAAAACGTTCAGATAATGGTATTTCATTCCCTTTATGACTTTTTTTATGATTCCGTAAGCGATACGGGTGCTTCCAAGGTCTTTGACCTGATCGACTATAATGTTGTTGATGCTTTGGTTGTCATGCCTGATAGCTTTCGTAGGCCGGAAGTGGTCGATGGGATAATTTCCGAAGCCAGAAAGCATGATAAGCCCGTCATTTCCATCGACAGGGAGCTTGCTGTCGATGTGTCGATAATGCCTGAGAACGAGCGTACCTTCGCCGAGCTTTTAAGGCACCTTTTTAAAGATCATAAGATCAAAAGACCTTTTTACCTTTCGGGAATAAAAGGCAATGAATATAATACCAGAAGAGAAAAAATATATTTTCAGATTTGCAAGGAATGTAATATAGATCCGGACACCGACAGGTATTTTGCGTACGGTGATTTCTGGAGAGAACCTGCGAGAAAGGCAATGGCGGATTTCTTTGCGTCGAGCATCCCTACGCCGGATGCCGTTATCTGTGCAAACGATTCCATGGCTATCGCGGTCTGCGATTTTCTCCATGAGCAGGGCTATGATGTCCCCGAGGATATAATCGTCACAGGCTTTGACGGCATTGATGCGGACAATTATATGGTCCCCTCGATCACTACCTGCGAGCCGGATTATGATACCTATGCCGAGCATACCGTTGATTCCGCGCTGCGCCTTATCGAAAACATGAAGGTGTACAGCCTTCTGCATGTTCCGATGAGGGTGAAATATGCCGAATCCTGCGGCTGCTTCAGCAAGGCTGCAAGGAGATATTCGGGCAATGCCAGCAAGCTTTATGAGGTCATGTCTTCAAATGACCATCTCAATGCGCACTGGTACAGAATGTCTGCGCGCATACTTGAGGATCCGGGAATCGCGAACCTTAAAAAAGTGATGTTCCGTTACCTTCCGTGGAGAAGCGCGGTCTGCCTTAACTCTGATTTTGTGAGCCTCGGTAACGACAGGAGAAACCACAGAAAAATAAAAAACAGCTTTACCGAGTGGATGACGGTTATCTCCGCAAAGGGAGACAATGCCGTGGAGCTTGCAGTGAACGGTTTTCCTTCTTCAAAAATAATCCCGACGCTTGCGGATTATGAATGGCGCAATCTCCTTGTCATCACAGCGATCAATTCCGAGGACAAGGTTTACGGCTACCTGATAAGCGATGTCGACGAGTTTGAGGATGCTTCAAGGAGCATACACCATTTCGTTATGAATCTTGATGTTTCGCTGAGGCTTGTGGAAAGCAAGATAATGAACAGCAAGCTGACCGATCAGGTTGAGCAGCTTTCGCTCATAGATTCTATAACGGGTCTGCCGAGCTATAAAGGCATGATCAAGAAAATCGACGAATGCTACGCGGATGATCCGGAGCGCAGGAAATACAGACTGGTGGTTTCGGTATATTCCATACACCGCTGGCCGGAGCTCGTAAGGGATTTCGGCATCGAGGAGTCCGAAGGAGCCTTGAATATCGTTAAGGAAAACCTGCAGAAGAGCAATCCCGTCAGGGATCTGATAGGTTATTTTGCGGAAGGAGAGCTTATACTTGTAAATCTTTTTTCTCCCGAGGATGATTTCGGCAGGGCGATAAACGAAAGAGTGGCCCATTTTTATGCGCTTATGGACAGATACAATGCGAGCGCGGCCAAAGGCTATTATATCGAGGTGAATGCAGGCTGCACAACGGCGGATCCGGGCTGGCAGGGAACCTTGGAGGATCTTGTTCAGATAGCCACAAACGAGCTCATTGTGAACAGGCTCAGGGGAAATGCGCCAACGGTTGCGAAAAAGACCGCCGACGATGAGATGGTAAAGACATTTCTTAAGCTTGTCGACGAGAATCTCTTCTATTATAAATACCAGCCTATCGTCGATGCCTCTACAGGCGAGATCTATGCCTATGAAGCACTGATGAGAAGCCCCGATGAGATCGGTCTTTCGCCGAACCAGATACTCGATATCGCAGCCTCGACGGGAAAGCTTTATGAGATAGAAAAGGCCACATTTTTCAATATACTTGACGAATATTACAGAAGGCGTAAGGAGTTCGGGGAGAAGAAGCTGTTCATCAATTCGATCCCCAAAATAAAGTTTACTCCGGCCGACAAAGCGATACTGGCGGAAAAATTCCGCGGCGACCGCGACAGGGTAGTGGTTGAAATAACCGAGCAGTTCGACAAGACTGACGAGCAGATGGAAAGCTTTGTCGAGTACATTGGCGGGCGCGGATGGCAGTATGCGATCGATGACTACGGCTCCGGCAATTCAAATATAGTGAACCTGCTGAAGTTTAAGCCCAACCTGATAAAGATCGACCGCTTCCTGATAAGCGGGGTTGAAAACGACGAGAACAAGCAGATGTTTGTCAGGAACATAATAGAGTTCGCAAAGAACAATAACATTAAAGTAATAGCCGAAGGAGTCGAGACCAGACAGGAGCTGTTCACAATGATAGGCTTCGGGGTTGATCTCATCCAGGGATTTTACACGGCAAAGCCTTCGACGGACGTGATCGACAGGCTGCCGGAGGATAAGCTTAAAGATATATTTGATGCAAAGGAAGAAAGAATAAAACAGCCCGTTATCTGACGGAGCGAAAGGAAAACATGAAAGAACTGCATGACAAAACACTAAAGGATTACATCAGGATTTTCTTGGCGTGCATCTGCGCGGTACTTATCGCTGAGCTTTTCTTCGGAATCTTCAGATATGCGACCGGAGATTTTGACATAAGCCAGTTCGGTAATTACATCTGGTTTAAAGCCCTGCTTCCGTCAGGCCTTAACTTCGGAGTTTTTTTCGTTGCGAGAGGCTTCCTTGAATCTCCGAACGTGAAGCTTGAAACCAAGGTGTACATGACCTTCGGATCGCTTTGCGCAATGTGCCTTGTGACAACCGTAGCCCACAGGGATTTTCCTTCCCTCTGCGCTGCGTTCATACTCCCCGTTGTAACCTCTGCGATCTATGGACAGAAAAAATTTATCCGCTTCGCGTTTGAGCTTGCCATTTTCGGCATAACGATCGCTTTTGCACTCGGAATCGTGCTCGGAAAGGGAGATGACTTTGACATCGTCACCTATGTCATCCAGATATACATTTCAGTGATGCTTCTGGTGATATCGCTTTTCATCGCCATGCTTATCAGGCGTTTTGTTGAGAATAACAGCGTGCTGATCATGGAAGGTCTTGAAAACCAGGCAAGCCTTAAAGACAGGGTTAAGGTTGATGCCATGACCGGACTGATCAACCACACAGCATTTTATGACGAGCTTGACAGACAGATCAGGGAATCGGACAGGACGGGAGAGACTTTGTGCATATCCGTTGTGGATATCGACAATTTCAAATCGGTCAACGATACCTACGGCCATGCAAACGGCGACCAGGTCATAATCACCCTTGCACAGATAATGAGCGATGTCTGCAAGGGCCATATAGTATGCCGTTACGGCGGCGAGGAGTTTTCCGTTATTTTTAAAAACTGCAAGAGAAAGGAAGCTGCTGCTTTAATGGAGCAGGTGCTTGAACGCTTCAGGGCGACCGAGTTTGAGTGGTGCGACCATGCGATAACCTTCTCCTGCGGTGTATGTCAGCATTACGATATAAGGACAACTGCCGAGGAACTGTTCATGCAGGCCGACAAATACCTTTACAGAGCAAAGCGCGGCGGCAAGAACCAGGTAGTAAGTGAAGGATAGTAAAAAAAAGAAAGAGAGAATAACATGGGAATTCAGAATGTGCTTGCGCTGCTTGGCGGCGTAGCGTTGTTCCTGTTCGGCATGACCATCATGGGCGACGCCCTTAAGAAGGTTGCCGGAAACAAGCTTGAAGTGATACTTTACAAGCTTTCCAATACTCCGTTGAAGGGGATCCTGCTCGGAACCTTCGTAACGGCAGTAATACAGTCTTCTTCCGCAACTACCGTAATGGTAGTCGGTTTCGTAAACACCGGCATGATGAAGCTGGCTCAGGCGATCGGCGTCGTTTTCGGCGCAAATATCGGTACATCCGTTACCGGCTGGATCTTAAGTCTTTCATATATTGAAGGCGGAAAAGGAATCGCAATGCTTTTCTCAACTGCGGTCCTTACTGCCATAGTTGCCGTTATCGGCATCATACTGAGACTGTTCTGCAAAAAGAAGTCAAAGCATAACATCGGAGAGATTTTGCTGGGCTTTGCGGTTCTTATGTACGGAATGCAGGCGATGAGCTCGTCAGTTTCGCCTCTTCGCGAAAGCAAGACCTTCCTTAATGCGATGTCTTCTTTTAAGAACCCTTTCCTCGGTATACTGATAGGCGTTTTGGTAACTGCGGTCATACAGTCCGCATCTGCCTCCGTCGGTATTCTCCAGGCTCTTTCGGTTACCGGTGCCATCAGCTTTGCGACGGCATGGCCAATCATACTCGGTATCGGTATCGGTGCCGCAGCCCCAGTACTGCTTTCCGCCATCGGAGCCAATGCGAACGGTAAAAGAACGGCGCTTGTATATCTTTTCTACAATATCCTCGGGGCAACGATATGGGGCAGTATTTTCTATACCCTGAATGCCATAATGAAATTCCCGTTCATGGACGAGACGATGAACCCGTTCATCATTGCTTTCGTGAATACCGTTTTCAAGATTGCGACCACCACGGCGCTTTTCCCTTTTACAAAACGCATTGAAAACCTTACAAAACGCGTGATAAAAGATAATGAAGAGGAAGAGGATGACTTCGCCAACATAGAAATGCTTGAGGAACGTTTCCTTAAGTATCCTCCCATCGCTATCGAACAGAGTAAGATGGTGCTCTTTGCCATGGCGGACAAAACCAGAAAGAATGTCTACAGGGCAATGCATCTTTTTGAGGAATTCGACCGCAGCAAGTATGAAAAGGTTAAAATTAAAGAAGCTGCGATAGATAAATATGAAGACAGGCTAGGGACCTATCTTGTCAAGCTGACCTCATCGGAGCTTCAGGCCGAAGATGCGAGACAGGTATCGCTTATCCTTCATACCATCAGCGATTTCGAACGTATAAGCGACCATGCGGTAAATCTTTCGGAAATTTCTCTTGAAATGCAGGAAAAGCAGATGAAATTCTCCGACACGGCAAGAAAAGAACTCACGGTTCTTAAAAATGCCGTTATCGAGATAATCGAAAAATCATTCCATGCTTTTGTAATGGAGGATGTGAAGGACTGTTACTGCATAGAACCCTTAAAGGAACATATCGGCATGTTGAGCGACGAGCTTAAGCTCAGGCATGTGCAGAGAGTGCAGAAAGGAGAGTGCGGACTCGAGCTCGGGTTCATGTTCAACGATCTTTTAATGAACTGCGAAAGGATTGCAGGCCATTGCTCGAATATAGCTGTCGCAATGATAGAACTGGAGGCTTCGGAGTTTGATACACATGAATATGTAAGGTCCGTCAGAAAGGTCCGCAACGGTTCTTATGCCGAATATCTTAAAGAATATCAGGACAAATATGCTCTTTGATTTTGTGAATTAAGAGTGAATTAAAAGAGAAAAATAACAAAAAAGCGAAAAAATGTACAAAAAGTACTTGTTTTTTTGTTCAAGTTGTTGTATAGTAGTGGTGCACGGGCGGGAAAAGAACGTTTTTCGAGAAGGTCTCGCACCGTAGCAAAAAAATCCGTATTTTATTTTTAGGAGGAAAAATACCTATGAGAAAGAAAGCTTTATGCGCAGTACTTTCTGTAGCAATGGTAGCTTCTATGTTCGCAGCTTGCGGCTCTGACAGCTCCAGCAGTTCAGGAAGCAGCAGCGCAAGTAGCAACAGCTCAGCATCAAGCTCAGCATCAAGCTCAACACCTGCAAGTGATTCAAGCAGCCCTGCATCTTCTTCAGGTGAGTCTTCATCTGCAGATCCTGTTTCAACAGAGTGGACTGCTAAGATCCAGGCACCTAGCACAGACGGTTGGGATGATTCCAAGAAAATCTATGCATGGTCTTGGGATGATGACTTCAAGAAGAAGCTTAGTGTAGTTCTTGATCACTATCCTCAGTACAAGCCTTATGTTGAATTCAACATCCTTGGTGTAGGTGGTACATCTGATGACTACAAGAAAGGTATCAAAGAAGGTCTTACCTCTGACAAGTATCCTTCACTTATCCCTGCTGATAACGATGTTGCTAAGTACTTCACAGAAGACGACAGCATCACTCTTAACCTTTCCGATATCGGCCTTACCGCTGACATCTACAATGAGACTTCCTACAAGTGGGCTGCTGATTACGGTACCTACAACGGAAATCTTAAGGCAGTAACCTGGCAGGGTTGCCCCGGAACAATCTTCTATCGCCGTGACATCGCTAAAGACGTTTTCGGTACTGACGATCCCGCTGAGATCCAGAAGAAGCTTGCTAGCTGGGATGAATTCTTCAAGGCAGCTGACGAACTTAAGGCTAAAGGCTACAGCATCACCGCTGGTTATCAGTCAATCAAGTACGCTATGTGGGACGGACAGACTCAGCCTTGGGTTAAGATCTCAGCTGATAGCGAAAGCCTTGATCTTGACAGCGCTGTAGATGGATATCTTGAGAACGCTAAGAAGCTTGCTGATGGCGGTTATACTCAGAATGCAAACATGTGGTCTGATTCCGCTTGGTATGCTAACATGGATGATTCTGGAAAAGTATTCTGCTACTTTGGATGTCCTTGGTTCATCGGCGTTATGACCGGTGGCAAAAAAGATGATGATGGTAATGTAATTGCTAAGGGTGCTACAAATGGTAACTGGGCAGCATGTTTTGGTCCTCAGGCATATCATTGGGGCGGTACCTATGTAGCTGTAGGTAAGGATACACCTAACAAAGAACTTTGCGCATTCCTTCTTTATGCACTTGCATGTGATCCCGCTGTTGGCGTTGACATCGTTAACAAGTACGGTGATTGCGTAAACAACAAGGTTACTAATGCACAGCTTAAAGATGGCAAGCTTGACAAAGAAAACAACGCAGCTGTTAAGTTCCTTGGCGGACAGGACATCATCTCTGTATGGATGGAAGCTGAAGAAAAACTTGACCTTTCTAAGTCCACATATGCAGATGCTACTATCAAGAACTACATTGATAAAGCAGCTGAGTCTTATGTAGGTGGAACCTTCAAGAGTATCGATGAGTGCAAGGATTTCATCGCTAAAGAAGCTAAGAAAGAGCTTGGTATCTAATTTAAAACTCTGAAATAAAATATTGAGTTTAAATCGCATCTTGGAGGGCTTGCCCTCCTTGATGCGATAATTTTGAAATAACACATTATGGGGGTGACAAAACTTGAAAAAGCAGAAGTCAGTCGAACAAAATAAGTACGGACTTATTTTCCTGATCCCATTCTTTGCAACGTTCCTTATTTTCCAGCTCTATCCTTTGATCTATACTTTCTACAAATCCCTTGATTATACCAAGAGAAACGGCCGTATCATGACCACTACAAGAGGTATGGGTAACTTTACCGATTATGTATTCGGTAAAGGAGCTGATGGTGAGTTCTGGAGTGCAATGGGAATTACAGTAGGATTGTGGATTTGTAACTTCATTCCCCAGATCCTTCTTTCACTTTTACTTGCTGCATGGTTTACAAATATAACTTATAAGTTAAAAGGCGCCGGAGCTTACAAAGTTCTTATGTATCTCCCCAACATCATCACTGCAGCAACTATCGCGGTTTTGTTCCGAAACTTCTTTGTACCAAACGGAAGTATCACAAAAATACTGATAGACCACGGTTGGGTCAAACCGACAGGTATTCTCGATCATGGTTGGTTTTCATTCGGTATCATAGCATTCATCCAGTTCTGGATGTGGTATGGAAATACAATGATAGTCCTCTGCGCAGGTATTTTGGGTATCAACCCTGCTCTCTATGAAGCAGCAATGGTTGACGGAGCAAATTCAAGACAGCAGTTCTTCAGGATTACATTACCTTTGCTTAAGCCGATTCTTCAGTTCACACTTGTTACTTCAGCAATCGGTGGTCTGCAGATGTATGATATTCCAGCACTGTTTAATACCGGTAACACAATGGACGGTAGTCCTATTGTTAAGATCGGTGGCAAGAACGTATATTCAACAAGTACAGTTATAATGTTAATTAAGAAATACGTATCTGAAGGACCTGTACAGAATGTAGGTAAAGCTGCAGCATATTCAGTAGTATTGTTTATCATTACTCTTGCAGTAAGCATGATTTTCTACATGGCAACTAGAACAAAAGATAAAGACGGGAGGGCATAAGCATGGAAGATAAAGCAGTAAAAGGCTTCTCAGGTGTTAAGCTTTTCCGAAATATAATTTGCATTTTCCTTTGTTTGCTGTCAATTATACCGTTTTATATCATGACTATAAACGCTACACATGACAGTTCAACAATACTTAAAGGATTAAAGCTTCTCCCCGGATCGAAGTTTTCACAAAACTTCAAAAACCTCCTTTCAGGTGAAGCAAAAACATCAGGCGTTAACGTTATGAAAGCAATGCTTAACTCCCTGATAATTACTGTACCTGCAACAATTCTTCAGGTTTATTTCGGTTCTCTTACAGCATATGCTGTAACAGCCTATAGATTTCGTGGAAGAAATATTATATGGGGCTTTATCTATGGTATCATGATGATTCCTACCCAGATTTCTATCGTAGGTTTTATTAAGATTTCCAAACTGGCCCATATCTATGGTACATTTTACCCTATGATAATTCCTGCAATCGCAGCTCCGACAACTGTTTACTTTATGAAACAGTACATGGAAGGCGGATTGTCGCTTGAAATAGTTCAGGCAGCCAGAATTGACGGAGCCGGTGAGTTTAAGACGTTTAATTCCGTCGTTCTTCCTATTCTGAAGCCTGCAATGGCAACTCAGGCAATATTTGGATTCGTTGCTTCATGGAACAACCTGTATACACCTTCTCTTATCCTCGCTACAGAGAGAAAGAAAATGACAATGCCTATGTATGTGTCGGCTCTTAAATCGAACGATAAGGAACAGGATTGGGGACAGATTTATTGCGGTCTGTTTGTAACGGTTCTTCCTATACTGGTTGCTTATCTGTTCCTTTCAAAATACATTATCGGTGGTGTTGCACTCGGTGGTGTAAAGGAATAAT
>DFFN01000036.1 GCA_002369525.1 Lachnoclostridium sp. UBA3775
AGCTTCGCGGTCCATACGCATATCCAACGGTGCTTCGAATCTGTAGGAGAAGCCTCTCTCGCTGTTATCGAGCTGATAGGAAGATACTCCGAGGTCAAGTACTATTCCGTCAACCCTGTCAATTCCGTTATCCCTGAGGATTTCCGAAATGTTCTCATAATTGCTTTTGACTGTGACCAGCCTGTCCTCGTACCGGCTCAGTCTCTTTCTTGCGGCTTCAATGGCTTCCGCATCCTGATCGATCCCTATCAGACGCCCCTTTTCCGAAAGTCTTTTAAGAATCTGCTCCGAATGGCCGCCTCCGCCTAAAGTTCCGTCAACATATATTCCTTCGGGCTTTATATTCAGTGCATCTATCGTTTCATTAAGCATTACCGAGTAGTGCTTAAATTCGGTTTTAGAAGCTGATTCCATAAGCCGTAAGTCCTTCTGCCATATCCTCTATCGAATCGAAGTTATTGTTTTCTTCGTACCTGTCTTTATCCCAGAGCTCGATTTTGTGACCGACTCCGATAAAAACGCCTTCTTTGGTAAGCCCCACTTTCTCGCGGAGCTCTGCAGGGATCAGGATTCTGCCCTGCTTATCAATCTCACATTCAGATGAGTTTGCCATGAAGGCCCTTTTAAGTACTCGAACAGATTTGTCCGTTCCGGGAAGCTTGTCAAGTTCTTCAACAAACATTTCCCAGCGCTCAGTCGGAAAGATGAACAGGCATCCGTCAAGACCAAGGCTCACCACAAAGGTTTCGCCGAGGTTTTTCTTGAATTTTGCAGGCACGATTATTCTGCCCTTGGTGTCAAGAGTGTGATTGAATTTTCCTGCAAATAAACCGCTCATGCTTTCCTCCTTTCTACCATTTTCCTCCACTTTGTCCCTTTTTTACACCACTTGCCACCATTTTATAGCAATTCATAGCAAAAAGCAAGTGTTTTTTGTAAAAAAAGCATAAAAAAAATGACCATCGAACAAATGTTTTTGGTCATTTTTTCAACATCTTGTGTATTCAGTTTTTTTAACTACAAGAAACCTGTTCTTGCTGATCAGTTTCCGTTATTTTTGCTGTTTTCTGCCTTGATTTCCTCCATTTTTGCGAGGGCTTCCTTTCCTGCCCTTTCAAGATCCTCATCCTTAAGCATGCCGAGCTCAGCCTTTTCTTCATTGTTCAGAGGCTTCTTAAGCCTGAGGTATATTATCATACATACACCGACTGCAAACATGATCATCGAAAGCAGCTGTGAAACCGCAAGACCGGTTCCCCAGAGCAGAAGCTGGTCCGATCTCATATTCTCCACAAAAAAGCGGATCGCACCATATCCCGCCACATACATGAAGAAAAGCTCGCCGTTAGCCTTTTTCTTTTTAGTATAAAGCAGTATTATAATAAGAAGGCAAAGATTCAGGAAGGATTCATACAGGAAAGTGGGGTGAACACTGATATAAGTCTCACCGCTTCGAACCACCGTATTGTTTCTTATTTCAAGTATGCGGTTTAATGCCACCGTCTTTCCCTCGTATTCGGCCCTCAGGGCTTCCTCCGATGAAGACGGATCGAACTGCCACCACACATCCTTTATGTTCAAAAGCATCCTGAACGGACCCCCGGTGTATGAGCCGAAGGCCTCCCTGTTAAAGAAATTGCCCCATCGTCCGATTATCTGTCCGGTCAGAAGTCCGACAACAGCAGTATCGCAGAATTTGCCGACGTTTATCCTTTTACGCAGTGCATACACCACAGCCGTACTGACGCCCCCGATTACGCCTCCGTATATTGCAAGTCCTCCGGTTCTCAGATTAAGTATCGATACCGGATCGTCCTTGAATTTGTCCCATGAAAAAGCGACATAATAAAGCCTTGCGCATATAACGGAAATCACAACGGCCAGCATTGCAAAATTAAGATAGGTCTCCGGGTTCTGTCTTGTGCGCTTCGCCTGGAATTCGGCCACAAGGTAGCCGCATACCATCGCTATCGCAATGCAAACACCGTAGTAGGCAATACGGAATCCGAAAATACTGAAGCCGTCCCCGACGTTTTTAAAATGTATTCCGAGTCCTTCAAAGATGATATCGGTTTTTCCTGCCAAATTAAGCAACTTACGTCTCCTTTTCGGTCATGTTCAAATTATGGCGTATACTATACATTAAATCTGAAAAGAACCACGTCTCCGTCCTGCATCACATATTCCTTGCCTTCGGAACGGATAAGTCCTTTTTCCCTAGCCACAGCATTGCTTCCGCATTCCACAAGCTTGTCAAAAGGTATTACCTCGGCTCTTATGAAGCCGCGTTCAAAGTCGGTATGTATCTTTCCGGCAGCCTGGGGTGCTTTTGTGCCTTTTGTTATCGTCCATGCCCTTGTCTCGTCGGGACCTGTTGTAAGGAAGCTGATAAGTCCGAGCAGCGAATAGCTTGCCTTGATAAGCTTGTCGAGGCCCGATTCCGTTACTCCGAGCTCGCCTAAAAATTCAGCCTTTTCCTCATCGTCAAGCTCTGCTATCTCAGCCTCTATCGCTGCAGAGATAACAAATACCTCGGAGCCGTCTGCCTTTGCATACTCGCGGACCTTTGCCACATGGGGATTTGAAGCACCGTCGTCGGCAAGATCGTCTTCCTTTACATTTGCCGCAAATATAACCTTTTTGGTGGTGAGGAGCGCAAGCTCCGAAAGCATCTCCGCCTCCTCGTCGTCGGCAACCTCAAAAGTCTTAACCTGCTTTCCTGCCTCAAGATGAGCCTTTAAGCGCTCAAGCATTGCATATTCCTTGGCAAGAGTCTTGTCATTGGCCCTTGCACGACCGACGCGCTGCATACGGCGGTCAACCATATCGATATCCGCAAAGATAAGCTCTAAGTTTATCGTCTCGATATCTCTCACGGGATCGATCGAACCGTCAACATGGATCACGTTTGAATCCTCAAAGCATCTGACGACATGCACGATGGCATCACACTCGCGGATATGTGAAAGGAACTGGTTGCCAAGTCCCTCTCCCTTGCTTGCTCCGCGCACAAGTCCCGCGATATCAACAAATTCAATGACCGCATTAACGGTCTTCTTCGATTCAAACATCTTTGTCAGAACATTTACTCTCTCATCCGGCACGGCAACAACCCCCACATTGGGATCGATCGTACAGAAAGGATAGTTTGCCATTTCGGCACCTGCCTTTGTAAGCGAATTAAAAAGAGTACTTTTGCCGACATTGGGCAGACCTATTATGCCTAATTTCATCTTTATTATCTCTCCTTTGAAATTCCTTTATTGATAAGGCTTTTTGCCTGTTGCAGAAAGTCATGTGTTACATTTGGTGTTAAATAATCCGTCAAATCAAAAGTATATAACACACCTAAACTAAAATATTATACTACAGAAAGCCCGGAAAATCAATCTTTAAATGCCGGAAAGTTTTCCGCACCAAAACTGCGCCAAAAAACGGATCTAGTCATATAAATAAAAATATTTTTCATCATCGAGTCTTAACAGACAAAAATTGCAGTTTTCATCATGTTTTCTGAACACTCCTCCGCAGTCAATGTTGATAAATCTTCGTTTGCCTTTTTTCATCACCTTGGCTTTGCCCTTATTGTAAAACACGCTGCTTTCTATTACCGTCGGTGTGTGCCCGAATACCACTGTGGCATCATCCTCGCCGCCGTAGTCATATCCTTCTTTTCTCGCCCACACATAAAAAGTTTCGATATTGTTCTTAAGATAATCCTCAATGCCACCCTTATTGCAGAATCCGGCATACTCTTCATCCGAAATATATCCTGCATGGACAATGATATACTTTCTGCCGTCAATCTCAAGCTTTTTAAAATATTCCATTTTTGAAAAGCTTTCATACCACCCGGCAAAATCTTCTATTTTCACATCAGGCTTATGAGTCAGTTCGTAAACCGTGCCGTAACGGTCTGACAAGTTCCAATAAAAGATTTCGGGATATTTGTCAACATACTCTCTGAGCGTAAGTCCTCTTCCTTCTTTTTCGTACAGGCTTTTGAGCTCCGAACAGTAAAACTGGAAATCCTCGTCATGGTTTCCTTTAAGGAATGTCACGTTCTCAGGCTCCGATTTTAAATATCTGAGCATTTCAAGGCTTCCGCTTCCCCTGTCGACTATATCACCGGCAATAATAAGTTTATCTTTTTCAAGATCAACCCCGGCTTTGTCAAGCAATGCCATATATTCATCATAGCATCCGTGAATGTCAGCTGTCACATATATCGCCATTAATTACTCCCTTCTAATTCTTTGCATTTTGTTTTCAAGCGTTGAAAACAAAATCTCCGTTCATCAACTCGACTATGCTGCGTGTAATTGACATTCCGAGTCCGGTACTGCCGTATCTGTTAGAGTATGACGGATCCTCCTGGCTGAAGGGATCGAAAATGTGAGGAACAAACTCCCTGCTCAATTCGTCATGCGGCCGGATTCGATTCTGCTCATGTCGAGTATATCATTGATTATACCGAGCAGATGCTCTGCCGAAGAACCTATCCGGGTAAGATAGGTTTTCATTTTTTCTCCGGTTTCCAAGTATACCCCAAAGCAGATCGGTAATATAATAATTCAATATTTCAATGTGTGCAGGCCTTCCGAATCCCTGTATGCTATGGTTTTGCCTGCTTCGTCAAGCATATAAAATTCCGCATCGGAAAAGCAATCAAATTTACCGCTTTCGGCCGTAACTTTAAAATCAGACCGATTAACAAATACATTGGGCAGTAACGGCATGGTAAGGTTGCCAAGAGGAACATTATTGGCGGCTCTTACCTCCGCGCTGTTCATGAAATGCCCCAGGAACAAAGGATCGTTCTTTGCATGCAGTGCCCATGTGGCATCGCAGAAATATCCTTCTCCTTCAAGCTTCACATAGTTCCAGGCATGATCGAGCTTATCCGCGCATCCTACCTCTACCGCATCGATACCGGCCTGCAGCAGAAGATATGCGTAATTGCTTGCGATATGATCGCACACACCCTTTTTCTCCATCAGCGAAGAGTAGCTGAAAGCTCCGTCCGAGACAAAATCTTCGGTGTAGGTATAGTTTTCCGCAATGTAAGCATACAGCTTGAATATCTTTTCAAAATCGGTGTCGTCGCTTTCAAGCACTGAATTCAGAATGTTTTCAACCTCTTTTTCAAAATCAGCCTGTCTCTTAACAAAATCCTCAACAGGCATCTTATAGTAAATTCTGCCGACGCCGTTTTCATAAGGCACGGTTCCGTCATCGCTCTTTCCCGAAACCTTGCCGCCGGCAGCAGGAAACAGGTGCGCAAGCGTGGTAATATCAAGACACCAGTCATATATTTCCTGACCGGCACATTCAAATGTATCCTTTCCCTCTCTGAGTGCATCACACAGGTTGTACAGAGAATCCCAGTATTCCTTGGGATATATCCCGGCAAGCATAGGTATATATACATGCGGATTAAATTTTAACTTCTCCAAAACGACCGGTGCAGGCTCGGGCGTCGTTACAGGAGTTTCTGTGGGCGCAGGTGTTTCAGACGGCTTCGGTGCTTCGGTGTTTCCTTCCGATTCTGCCTGTTGAACGGATTCAGCCTGTGTCGAAACAGAAGCTGTATTATTGCCACAGGCGCACAAAAGAACCGATGTCATAATCGCCGCGACAAATTTCTTGATTTTTTTCATCATATATTTGCTCCTAAAATAACTATATATTATTATTGCGTGAAAGTGCCATAGTCTGCAATCGCCTCATCTATGCCGATTTCGCCCTTCGCAACACGGTAAACCGCCTGTCTTAACTGTATGACAGCATCGTCAGTGATTCCTATCACTTCCGGCGAAAAAATTCTGGATTCGGGAACTTCACCGAAGGCGGCATACATGCTGTTAAAAAAAAGGTCCTTCGTCGGAGGCATAAGCCCCTTCTTCTGTGCCATTTCGCTAAGCTCCCTCGCACTTACCAGAAATCGCATGAATTCATTTGCCATTTTCAGCTCGGAGCTGTTTTTATTGACAGAGAACTGCAGATTTGACATGTCAAGGAAAGCGGCGCCCTCGTCAGACATCGGGACAGGAACAAAGGTATAAGTAAAAGGATTTGCGATAAATGCTTCGGAACGGCTTTCCCTTTTCTTTGTACCGGAAACGGTATCTCCGGAACAGGTCATCATGGGCACATCGCCTTCAAAGAAACGGAGGATAACCGCTTCATAATTATTTTCGATCTCATCGCAGGCAGCAATATCCACGCAGCCTTCATTAAGGAACTGTGAGATTTTTTCGAGGGAAGGACGTATATACTCTCCGGCCGAAGCTTCAAGTGAATTCAGTTTTTTTACAGCCTCTTTGTTATCTGCCACCGATTCACAGAAGAAAGGATAGATGACAAGCGTAAATATCGAGGTAATCTCCTTTTTTGTAAATCCCATTATCGGATTTTTATATCCTTTTTCCTTAAAAGCCTTGCATACATTAATCAGCTCCGAATAGGTCTTCGGTATGCTTAAGTTTTCCTTTTCAAAAAGGCTTTTGTTTACAAGCATGCCGTAGGTGTTTGAAAAAACGGGGATCATGGGAAGCGTACCGTCGTCCGTATTCAGCAGGATATTAGCTCGGATGCAGCTAAGATCAAGTCCGAGCTTTTTATCTGCAAGATTCTCGGCATGATCGATAGACGCTTTATACTGGTCCCTGCCGTACATCCATGAATAATTGACATAGATATCTGGGGCATCGTTTCCGTTCAGCACGGTTCCGATCATGTTATTATAGTCATCAACCTTTGTATAAACCAGTTCTACATTGGGATAATAATCGTTGAAACGGTCAATTTCGGCCTCGAGCGCCTCAAAGTTATCGTAACCGCCCGCGATCCTTATATGGCATTTGGACGAAGTATCCAGAGCAGGGCTGAAACCTTCCGATACTTTTTCCTTCTTTTTCTCCTTGCCGCAGGCGGCCAGGCTCACGATCATTATCATTGATAAAATAATGCATAATGTTTTTTTCATATTTGTTATTTCCCTTCCTTGATTCTGCGGATTTCCCTGATAACCAGTTTTACATCGATGGGTTTGGCAATATGCCCGTTCATTCCGGCATCCATACATTCCATGACATTCTCTGAAAAAGCATCAGCCGTCATCGCAACTATAGGGATGGATGAAGCCCATGGATCCTCAAGCTTTCTTATTGCTCTGGTCGCATCCAAACCATTCATTTCCGGCATCTGCACATCCATAAAGATCAGCGCGTAGCCATTCTCTTTCGCCACGCTCATCTTTTCCACACAGATCCGTCCGTTTTCCGCCCGTT
>DFFN01000051.1 GCA_002369525.1 Lachnoclostridium sp. UBA3775
CCTTTACTTCCTCATGTGATAAAGGCTTATCCGAAATGCCAGTTGCCATATTGGTAATACAGCTTATGCCGGCAACCTTTATTTTCATATGGTTCAGGGCCATTGCCTCGCATGCAGTGCTCATTCCGACTGCATCGGCACCGAGCATTGAAAACATCCTTACCTCAGCCGCGGTTTCATAATTCGGACCCGAGGTCTGAAGATAAATTCCGTCCCTTAAATCGATATCAAGTTTTTCCGCGCATTCATGCAGAGTTCTGATCAGCTCTTTATTGTAGACACAGCTCATATCGGGAAATCTTTCGCCGAGTATATCATTCGGTCCGATGAGAGGCGAAGGGACAAAGTTTGAAATATGGTCATTTATGCACATCAGGGTTCCCGGTCTGAAGCTTTTGTTGAGTCCGCCGGCGGCATTAGTAAGAAGTATTGTGTCGGCGCCCAAAAGTCCCATGACCCTTACGGGCATGACAACCTGTTCCATTGAATAGCCTTCATAGTAATGCACTCTGCCGCTCATAAGAACAACAGGCTTTCCCTCAAGATATCCGAAAATATATTCACCCTTATGGCCGTCAACCGTTGACTTCGGAAAACTTTTGAGCGAGGTGTACGGAATCGCCTCGGCTATGTCAACCTCTTCAATCAGTCCGCCGAGTCCCGAGCCCAGTACTATACCCATTTCAGGCCGGAAATCGGTCATTTTGCGGATTTCGCTCAATACTCCGAATAATTTTCTTGAAACCTCAAAAAATCCCGAGATTTCCTTATACGCAAGGTCGGCTCCCCTGCCGCCTTCAAGTTTCTGCAAAAATGTTTTTAAATTATCCATAAGCACCCCGTTTGATTTTTTACCACGGAAATCAGTAAGACATCGCCACCATAAGCGCAGGGAAGAACTGTTTCTTTCTCGAAACTATTCCCTCAAGCACGGCAACATTATTTTCAACCTTTATGCCGAAGGCTTCCTCAAGCAGCGCCTTTGCCCTGTCTCCCGCAAAAAGAACCCTCGTTGTCGTCTTCTTAATGTCGGTAAGAAGGAAAAACAGAAGGTCTACGCCCCAGTTATTGTTGTAATTTTTGATATATTCCTTGATTTTGTTTTCTATGTCGCCAAGCTCGGATTCGCTGACCGAATTGATCTGTCCGACACCGAGCGTGGTATCGTCAACTGTAAATTTTTTATAGTCCTGATAAAAGATTTCCTCGGCACTTCTGTGATGAAGCATTGAGCCGGCAACAAACATTTTGTCGGCATACTCGTCAATGTCTATTCCGGCAATTTTTGCAAGCTCCTTTGCCGCATCAATATCGGTCTCGGTGCAGGTCGGCGATTTAAAAAGCAGGGTGTCGCTGATTATTGCGGAAACTAAAAGCCCTGCAATCTTCTTTTCGATTTCAACATTGTTTTCTTTATAGATTTTGTAAATTATCGTTGCAGTACATCCGAGCGGCTGGTTTCTGAAAACCATGGGGGCAAAGGTAGTGATCGTACCGAGCCTGTGGTGATCGATTATCTCGATTATCTCCGCATCCTCAATGCCGTCAACCGCCTGGTCCTTGTCATTGTGATCTACAAGTATTACCTTTTTCCTTGTCATATCCATCAGGTTGCGGCGGCTTATCATCCCCTGATACACTCCCTTATGGTCGATAACCGGGAAGTCACGATATCGCTTTTTCGCCATAACGTTTTTGATTTCATCAATAAAGGCATCCGTCCTGAAGCTTATCAGATTATTGCTTGTTTTAAAGCTTTGAGCCGGAACAGCCTGGTTGATGAGCCTTGCGACCGTAAAAATCTCATGAGGGCTTACCATGATAACACAACCTCTGTCCTCTGCCAGCTTCTGAATTGTTTTTGCAACCTTTGCGCCCTCGCATATAACCATGCAGGCGGCTTCCATTTCAATTGCGCAGAGCTGGTTTTCATAACGGTTCCCGAGTATGACTATGTCACCCTTTTCGATATATTCCTCCATAACGGCAGGATTGTCATTTGCGATAACAACCTTGCCCTTGTCATATATTTTACCGTCAATGCTTCCGGTCAGCAGCGTGGCATCCAATGCCTTAAGTATATTGATATATGGCGTGTTCGAATTTGAAAGAAGCGTTGTATTGTTAAGATCGAGCATGACATGTGCAATGTCACTGTTCGTGATGAGGCCGGTCATATTTCCCTCTTCATTGCAAATAGGAAGGGTATAAAGACTGTCGGCCCTCATCATTGCCCATGCATCCTTAAGGCTGGTATCGGCCTTTATCGGGTCTACCTCATGTATGTCTATATCCTTGACCTGAGTGCTTACATCGTCAATATAATCCGGCTTGTCTACTCCGAAATAACCTAGCACAAACTCGGTTTCGGCATTTACCTCTCCCGCACATTTTGCCACATGCAAAACATTACCGATCCTGTTTTTAAGGTCCGCATAGGCTATTGCGGAGCAGATTGAATCGGTATCGGGATTCTTATGTCCAATAACAATCACTTTTTTCTTATGTGTCTTCATCCGGTATCTCGCTTCCGATATTTTTTTCATCAAACCCTTAACTGGCTTTGCTTGAACTGTTTTTCAAGTTCCCTCTTCTGATCCTTTTTGGCTATCGTATCGCGCTTGTCGTAAAGCTTTTTGCCTCTGCACACACCGACCTTTACCTTGACATAGTTACCCTTAAGATAAACCTGCAGGGGAATCAGAGTATAGCCGGGCTGCGATGAGATCCCCGTAAGCTTACGTATCTCGGCTTTGTTAAGCAGCAGCTTTCTCTCCCTTAAAGGATCGCGGTTAAATATATTTCCTTTTTCATAAG
>DFFN01000023.1 GCA_002369525.1 Lachnoclostridium sp. UBA3775
TCAGGAAATTCTTTCCTACGATATCTGTATCAAGATGCACACCGTTTGAAACCGGCAGTTCTGCGTCCGGTCCCTCGGCATCCATCAGGTCAACGTCGAAATAAGTGTTCCATCCATGCTTCTTTAAGAGCTCGAGATGTTTGATAGTTGTGTTTCTCTGTCCGCCGTACGCGGTGTTGCACTCAACCACTCTTCCGCCGACATGCTCAACCATCGGCTTCCAGAACTCCGGATGAAGATAGTTCTGGTTACCCTCCTCACCCGAATGTACCTTGACGGCAACCCTGCCTTCAAGCTTCTTTCCGAGCATATCGTAAAGCTTTACGACAGACTCGGGTGTGATCTTTCTCGTAAAATAAATTTTTGCTACCGAACCCATAATCATAATCCTCCGTATGTTTTATAGTAATGCAAGATGCACAAGTACCGAACAGACAAATATCACAGCCGCGGTGATCGCAAGCTTGATCCTCTTTGAAACCAGAAGCCCCGCGAATTCGCGCAGGAAAGCGTTGGGGTAGAAATACCATTTTGTCTTTGCCGATATGCCCTCGGCGTCAAGCCCGTGTTCCTGCGAAAGCACATAGCCCCTGAAAACATGATAATTGGTGGTCGAAAATGCCGCCTTTGATTTTTTATCTCCGGAGTCCTGCCAGATCACATCGCGGGAAAACTTAATGTTCTGCCAGGTATTTGTGCTCTTATCGTCAGGAAGTATTTGCGAGGCGGGAATGCCGTTCTGCACCAGATAGTTTTTCATGGCCTCGCTCTCGCTGATCACCTCGTCGCTTCCCTGTCCGCCGGACGGAACGAATTTAGCATGCCTGCCTGTCTTTTCAAACTGTTCCTTCTCAAACTTTATCGCCGCATCCACTCTTCCCTTTAAAAGCGGTGTCAGACTTCCGTCCTTACGGATGCGGCAGCCGAGTATGATAATATAATCCTTGTCAAACGAAGGATAATATCTTGTCGAAAGAAAGGCAGTCAGCATCGTGAACATGAAAACGCATTCCAGAAAGCTTACAATGTAGGCAGACGCCAGAAAAATCGTATTATGGGCCTCCTCGTTAAATACCGCATAATCGGAGCTTCTGCCGACTATGATAACGACGCTTCCCAAAAAGCACAGCGCCGCAAGGATTATACCGAGAAGATTTGCGGTCCTGAAGCCCTCATGCCGTACCAGCCATATATTGCTGAATGCACAAAGCCCCGAAAGCAGCATCATCACCGGTGCAGCCACCACCACAAAATAGTAACCTGTCTCGGACATCGTATTCAGCATAAATCTGAAGTTGTCGAAGGTATGCATGTAGTAAAGGGCATAAACCACGATAGCGGCGGAAAAAAGGCCTGCGCCTCCGTACGCAACCATTGAGTACGAAAATTCGCCTTTTTTCCGGCATTCGAAGTATGTATATGCCATCACCGCCGAGACCAGAGCCAGACAGGCAAGTATTATATATTCGACGGTATGAAATCCGTTGAAGTTCAGATAAAATTTTTCAAATATGAACTTATAAGCCGTCACCTTTACGCCGGTGTGTTCAAGCATTATATTTCCGACCTTTACGTCAATGCCTGTTTCTCCCTTTCCTTCTGCAACAAGATCCAGGCAGACTATATTGTCTTTGTCAAGGTAAACCTTTTCTGCTTTTACAACGCTCTCATCCTCGATGAACGTCTTGATGGGATAATCTTCCGATTTTATCCAGTCGCCGAAATGATTGTTCGAAAAACGCAGGGTAAACTGATTTCCTTTTTTTATCACGGTTATCGCTGTGACCGCCAGTATGAGAAAAATCACAACGGCCAAAACGATAAATCTTTTTTTCTTCATAGCCACTCTCCGCTTGTTTTTTCGCTCTTTTATCTTATCACATAAGCGGGGCTTTTGCAACCGGAAAGGCTTATTCGGCAAACATTTCCCTTATTCTTTCAAAACTTTCTGTTATCTCATCGTCCATGTCTTTTACATTGTTCCCAAGTTTTTCAACGTTATCAAGACTGCCCTTTATTCCTTTTTCGCGGAGCATCTTTGCAATATGCTCGACGTAATGATAATTGCTTTCGTATTCCTTTGTCCAGGGATCGCTTTCCTCCGTAATATCGGCTAAAAGCTCCAGACTTTTGCCGTCATTGAGATAAACCCGCAGTGCAAGGGAGTCATTCCTGCAGTAAATCTTAAAATCTGTAATGTCATCGTAGCTGTATTCGTTTTTCCTGCCGTTTTCAACGCTTACCATGCCGCTTTCGGTGCTTTTTACATAATTTTTTGTACTGTATATCGTCATAAAGGTACCGCTTATAAGCATGCAGGCAAAAACAAAGATTCTGATTTTAAACCGGCCGATCGCAAATTTTGAGATTTCATCTCTGAGCATCAGCGCGGTCCAGAACATTGCCGAGCCAAGAGCAATGAACATGTAAACCCTGTTTTTTGAACCGAAAGCATATAATACCGCCTCATTCTCAGGTACCTTTATCGAGCAGTCAACGATGAGTGCCGTTATGATAAGAAAGCCGAAGGCTCCGATTATGACACCGATAAGGTAGGTTACGATATCAAAAAAGAAATATGCCACGCTTATGACAGCCTGTTTTGAAGCTCCATGCTTTTCATGAGTCATTTTCCATGAAATGAGCCTGTAATAAAGCAGGGGGACAAGGATACAAAGCAGCGGCCAGCAAACGATATTTGCTATCTGCATTCCGCTAAGCTCTCCCATTGTTTTAAATCCCACAATCCTCTGTGGACGAACATGATCCGCAAAGCCTTCCACTCCGCCTTCCATATCCGCAAAGCTGAAAAGCGTGCAGAATGCCATGAAGAAAAGCTCATAGGGCACTACGCGTTTCGCAAGTTTTATAAATACTTCCCTTACAGGAAAACTCTGGCCGCGAAGGGCTGTTATGAGGCTTCCGTCATCCTTGGTACGTGATGCCACAAAGTACTTTCTGTAATATGCGATCAAAAATGCCGCTTCAAGCAGTATCACGAGCGGAAGCTTCTTCGGATCAACGATAACCGATAGAAGCAGTACGGGAGCAAATGCCAGGTGCCTGACATTATGCTTTGTAATCTTCCTTATCGTTTTTATATATGAACCTGCGATTTTTTTCTCTTCCATTGTCATTCCTCCGAAATTCTCATAAAAGCTTTCTAAGCTCGTTTACTCCTTCTTCAGAAAGAAGGCTCTCCCTGTCACCCGACTTAACGATCCTGCCGTTCTCGATCACATATATATAGTCTGCGGCATCATTGATCTCTTCGAGCAGGTGCGTGGAAAGGAGTATTCCTGTATTTTCCTTCGCTATTCTTGCCTGCAGCAGCTCTAAAATGTCAGTTTTCACTACCGGATCCAGATTTGCAAAGGGCTCGTCCATGATCATAAGCTTAGGATGTCTTGCAAATGCCAGGCAAAGCTTAAACTTCACATATTCGCCGGTGGAAAGCTCCGTAGGCAGGAATTTATAGAACCTTTCTCTGCTTTCTCCGCCGGTAAGGCCCATATCCTTGCTGAGCTTTTCAAATTCCTCCCTGTCAAACTCGGGATAGAGGCTTGCATAAAGCTCAATGTTCTGCGAAATGTCAAGAGTCGAAAACATGGGCATCTCTTCGCTTATCATGGCTGTCTTTCTCCGCATGGCGGCCGTTGTGTCAAAATCAAGCTTTACCTGCTTTCTCTCATCCTCAGGGTAAGCGTCATCATCCGAAAAGCCGTAATATATGCTGCCGCTCTCCGGTATAAGCGCACCGTACAGAAGCTTGAAAAGAGTTGACTTTCCGCCCGCATTATGTCCGATCACTACCGTCATATACCCTTCTTTTACCTCTATGTTCACATCGGTTATCAAAAGGGATTTTTTCTTATCATATCTGAATTTTAAATTTTCTGCTTTAATCATATCTGACCTGCTTTCTCCCGTCTTACTCTCCGTCATAAAGTATCTCTAACATATCCATTGCTTCGCTTTTTGAAAGTCCTGCCTTCTTTGCCTCGGCGGCCCACTTTGCAAGACCTTCCTCAAGCCCCAGTGTCTGTTTTTCCGCGAGAAATTCCATATCCGGATTATCCACGAAAAATCCTTTTCCGGGCACCGAATAGACCATGCCTTCTTTTTCCAGATCCTCATAGGCACGCTTTGTTGTTATCACGCTTATCGCAAGCTCGGCGGCAAGCCCTCTTATCGAAGGCAGAGGCTCGCCCGCTTTAAGTTCTCCTGCCGTTATCGCATCCCTAAGCTGCCTGGTTATCTGCTCATAGATCGGGATGCCGCTTTTTGACTGTATGCTTATGTTCATGCCTTACTCCTTTTCTTCATATTAGCCATCCTGAAAATTTCCTCTGTGCTTCCCTTAAAGTCGCCGGGCTCGAATTTAACTATCTGATATATCAGCCTTACCAGCATGCATAATATCCCGGTTACAAGCATCACATTTGTTGCTGTTCCTCCGAAGCTTATGCCAAGGCCTGCCCATTTTATTCCCTGTATATAAAGTCCGTTTGAAAAATATATTGCAAAGCCGAAAATAAATAATACCGTTATGAAAATATCTCCTGCATCCGTCTTCTTTCTTTTGCAAAGCCTTGCAAGACCGTTCTCGATACAGGTCATGAACGTATAGACTATACCGAATATGATGAACCCCGTCATGCTGACCGGGTACTTCTCCAGAAGCTCAGGGCTCCTGAAAGACTTAAAGTAGGACAGGTCTGCCTTGTATCTCATGTACATCACTGCTACTGCGATAATGAAATACAGACTGTATCTAAGGGCAATGACTATACCCTGGGCCACGGCTTCCTGTTTGATGTCTTTATCGCTTTTCGGAACAATGTAGTCTGCATGGTTTTTATCCCTCAGATATACTGCCGTAAGCGGAAGGCTCAATAACAGTGCCCAGGCCACCAAGCCGAGACCTATCATCAGAACCGCTGCGGTTATTTCAAGCACAATCGAGGACTTCATATATTTATGTCTTATCCTTTCATATTCTAAAGCCCATCTTAATTTCTCCGTCATGATCTTTTCCTCCTGCTCTCCTTCTCTATGAAATACATTATTTCTCTTAAATCCGCCATTCTCGAATACGGTATAAGCTCATCGGGAAGTCCGTAGTCCTCTGTGTCTACCAGCAGCTTTTTGCTGTGCTCGCTCATTCTTTTGCCTGCAACCGCTCTGTCCGGTATTTCGATCAGCTTATCGTTTCCGGCCTCTACAACTCTGTAACGGTCCCTCAGCTCGTCAATCGTTCCGAAGAACCTGACCCTTCCCGCATCGCCGTCGCGGTACATCCAGAGTATACGGTCCGCAAAGCCTTCAAGCTCTTCCACGATGTGGCTGGCAATGATGACCGAGTGCTTTTCATCGCCTACTATATTTCTCATTGTGGAATAAAACTCATCCCTGAAGTCCACATCCAGATTACCGGTCGGCTCATCAAAAACATAGAGCGAGGCCTCATGGGAAAGCGTAAAAGCAAGCTGTACGCGAAGCTGCTGGCCTTTTGAAAGCTTTGCAAGCTCACACTTTTCTGCCGGCACCTCATATTTTTCAAGAAGCTTACGATACTTTTCATTACTGAAACTCTTGTAATACCGGCCGTACAGCTCTCCCTCCATCATAGGTGACATTCCCGGTGTAAAGGGAATATCCTGAAAGATCCATCCCAGCTCGTTTTTATATGCCGCCGGGTTTTCTTTTATGTCATATGTTTTAATCCTGAGCTCTCCGTCTCCTTTTTCAAGCCTGTAGCTTCCAAGTATGCAGCGGAGCAGGGTTGTTTTTCCGCAGCCGTTCACTCCGATTATTCCGAGTATCTCGCCGGCTTCAAGCTTTATGCTCACATCCTCCAGCCTGAAATCGCCGAGCTTTTTATTAAGACCTTTACATGAAAACATTTTTCTAATCCTTTCTTTCATCCTACCGCTGAACTGTATATACTGTTCATATCTAACTATGCACAGTATACACAGTTATACACAGAATGTCAATAGCTTTTTTAAATTTTTAAATTTTTTCAAAATATTTTATTGACACCCCCCATAGCTGAAAATTATACTTAAGACAAGGGTTTACTTTTAATCGCGAGGAGGTTTATTATGAGAATCGACGAATTTCCCACACATGAACTTAACGGAATACGTTACCGCATCGGTCATTCCCTGCCCTTCGGAGCAAGACGCACATCCGGCGGAGCAATAAATTTTTCTGTAAATTCCGCAAATGCAAAGAGCTGTACTCTTGTGCTCTACCATCAGTATGAGGATGAACCTTACGCGGAAATACCTTTTCCCGAGGACTTCCATATCGGCAATAATTTTTCCATGCTTGTTTATGATTTTGACATAGAAAAGGATGAATACGGCTTCCGTTTTGACGGGGATTATTCACCCTCCGAGGGCCTGATCTTTGACAAAAGCAAGGTTCTTCTCGACCCTTATTCAAAGCTTATATCCGGAGGCGAAAGCTGGGGCAGACGCAGTTATCCATCTTCCGCTTATCCTCTGCGTTCCAAGGTAATGCTTGAGGACTATGACTGGAAGGGCGACATTCAGCTTGAAATTCCGATCGAGGATCTCGTCATTTACGAGATGCACGTGCGTGGTTTTACAAAGCATTTCAGCAGCGGTGTAAAACGTCCCGGCACCTACATGGGAATAATAGAAAAGATACCCTATTTAAAGGAACTCGGCATCAACTGTATCGAGCTTCTTCCGATATTTGAATTTGACGAGCTTGAATATACTCTCATCGAAGGCGACAGACGCGAGGCAAATTACTGGGGCTATTCCACCCTCTCCTTCTTTGCGCCCAAATCCGGCTATGCATCGCTCGGTGCTTTCGGAATGGCAGCCGATGAATTCAAGAACCTTGTCAGACAGCTGCACTCAAACGGCATAGAAGTGATACTCGACGTGGTATTCAACCATACGGCCGAAATGGGCGACGGAGGCCGCATCTTAAGCTACAAGGGCATAGACAACCCCACCTATTATCTTTTAAATCCCGACGGTACCTTCTGCAACTTCAGCGGCTGCGGCAATACCATGAACTGCAACAACGCAGTGGTACGAAACCACATACTTGACTGCATGCGCTACTGGGTGAGCGACTACCATATCGACGGCTTCCGTTTTGATGAGGCCCCCATACTTTCAAGGGATATAAACGGTGCGCCCATGAAAAACCCTCCTCTTCTCGAGCTTCTTGCGCACGATCCGATACTTGCCAAAACAAAGCTCATCGCAGAAGCCTGGGATGCGGCAGGACTTTACCAGGTCGGCAGCTTTCCCGCTCCCGCCCGCTGGGCGGAATGGAACGGACGCTTCCGCGACTGTGTGCGCCACTTTATAAAAAGCGATTCCGGTTTTACAGGCGAGCTGACTTCCCGTATGCAGGGCTCGCCCGACATGTATCAGGGAAAGTCCGCGCGTTCAACAATCAATTTCGTAACCTGTCACGACGGCTTTACGCTTAACGATCTTGTCAGCTACAATGAAAAACACAATTTCGACAACGGTGAAGACAACCGTGACGGCAACGACTGCAACCTAAGCTGGAACTGCGGCGCAGAAGGCGTGACCGACGATAACGAAATAAACGAACTCAGAAGCCGCATGATAAAAAATGCCTTTGCCCTTCTGATGCTTTCAAGAGGCACACCGATGTTCGTAGCGGGCGACGAATTCAGAAACAGCCAGAACGGCAATAACAATGCCTACTGCCA
>DFFN01000206.1 GCA_002369525.1 Lachnoclostridium sp. UBA3775
GGCAGCTCCATGGAAATGGAGATGGTTCAGATCAAAGGCGTGGATTCCACGGTAAGGACCACAACGGCCGAGCTTGCGGCAGGCGCAAGCCTTGTCGTGAGGGAAAGGCTCATGACTCACGGCGCCCAGAAGGCCGAGAGCTTTTATGAGGTGAAGCTTAACGGTAAGGATGCTTCGGCCGATGTCGTTTCGCGCTCGGTGGCAAAGGATGACTCCTACCAGAAATTCGATGCCATTATAATAGGAAACGCTCCTTGCAAGGGACATACCGAGTGTGATGCCATTATCATGGATAACGCACATATCCTTGCGGTGCCCAAACTCGAGGCACTTGATATCGACGCTTCGCTCATACATGAGGCAGCGATCGGAAAGATTGCGGGAGAACAGCTTACAAAGCTGATGACTCTGGGACTTACAGAGGAAGAAGCTGAGGAACAGATAGTTAACGGTTTCCTGAGATAAGCATCGTAAAAACAGCAGAAAAGTGAGAAAAATAAAAGAGCCCGGATCCTTACAGGACCCGGGCTTCATTGACTGCTTGGTTTTTATCTTACAGTGAGATTGAACCTGTAGGACAAACATCTGCGCATGCGCCGCACTCAAGGCAGGCATCTGCATCGATTTCGTACTGGGTCTCACCCTCAGAGATTGCATTTACAGGGCACTCGCCTGCGCATGCACCACAAGATACACAGCCATCACTGATAACATAAGCCATAATTATGTACCTCCTAATGTTATGTTAATACTATAGTACAGTAGTTTTGTGTGAAATGCAAGTATTATTTTGTCGTGTTTTTTAACATTTTTTTAATTGTGCGCAATTATTCGTGCCGTCACAGTGTTTTCACGAATGCAAGTATTGACATAATCGTGAATTTATCTTATACTGAAGGTGGAAAGAAGTAAGAAAAAAGCAGTGAAGACAAAAAAGGGAAAGGAGTGCGCTTATGAAAATTGAAAAACTTAATGAAAATCAGATTAAATGCACTCTTACCAGTGAGGATCTGAAAGAAAGACAGATCAGCCTGGGTGAGCTTGCATACGGCTCCGAAAAGGCCAAGGCGTTATTCAGGGATATGATGATGATGGCAGAACGTGACTACGGCTTCTCGGGAGAGGATGTTCCGATAGTCGTCGAAGCGATACCGACCTCCTCTTCGTCCCTGGTAATGATAATAACAAAGGTTGAAAATCCGGATGAACTCGACATGAGATTCTCAAGGTTCACTCCGGGCGGAGATAATACCGAAACAAACGAAGAGCCTGAGGAGGTATTTTCCGAGAACAGGCTTGAAAACTTTGAAGAGGCGCAGAATTCCATAATCGGAAATGTGCTGAAAGAGCTTAAGAACATAAAAGCCAACCTCGAAGGAAGCGATGAGGAGAAGATGGAAGCTCTCAAAGGAATGAAGAGGATCAAGCTTCCGACCGTATACCGGAGCTTCTGCTTTGAAAGCCTTGAGGATGCGGCGGAATATGCTTCGATGATTTCCCGTGAATTCCACGGCAAATCGGATCTGTACAAAGAAAGAAATGCAAAGCGTTATTATCTGGTGCTCTATATGGGCAATATAAAGGCCGAAGTTTTCAACAGAGTCTGCAACATGGGCTGTGAATTCGGCACAGTCATCAAAAACCAGACCGTGGCATATTATAAGGAATATATGAAATTCATGCTTGCGGGAGATGCGGTTGACAGGCTTGCGGAGCTGAAAAACAAATAATGATTAAAAAACTGCCGGTTTAAGCGCCGGCAGTTTTACTTTGCTTATTTACTTTCGGCCAGATAAGCATTTATCTGGGATACGAGCTCGTCGGGATCGATGCCGTGGACCATTGCTGCCTCCTCGACGGATTCTCCTGCTGAAGCAGGACAGCCGACACAGTGCATTCCGATGTTCATCAGAATGGGGATGACGCCGGTATCGATATTTAAAAGCTCACCGATGGTAATATCCTTTGTGATTTCCATGGGGGTTACCTCCTTTTTATTTACAGTCATATCAATTATATACAAGCGGCCTCTTTCAGTCAAGCTCCATATTTGTTAAAAGTTGATGAAACTTGGGATGCCGCTTTGTGGAAAAGGCCGAATAAAAGCATGACGGCCCGTAAAAAAATTCGAAAAAATCTCCTCTTTGTCAATGGAATCGGAAAGCATAAGATGCTATCATGGATATATCAGCCGTATGCCGGGTATCGTAGTCGTCATGTTTCCTCAGCGTTAGCAAGGTTTCCCGCACCCGACATGGCAAAAAAGTCTTCCCCGAAGCAGCCGTCCGATATCCAAAAGCAGCCGATGAGGGAGACTTTTTTTGTGCGTTTTTGCTGTTTGGTATTTACAAATGTGAATTTTTAGTGTATTATTACTGTGTATGGCGTGTTCAACATGCCGAAGAAAGGAAAATTGGAAAATGAAATCTAAATTAGGTATTCACATTGGATTCCTTGCATGTCTCTGCTTTCTCGTAGGATATTTCTTTGGCTCAGTGCCCTTGGTACTTCTTGTGGGTTACATACTGATCGCTGAGGACAGTGATTTTGTAAGGGTTTCCGCAGTTAAGTCACTTCTTATCGTTCTCATGGTAGATGTGCTTGTTCTTCTCATCGGTCTGCTTCCCGACCTCTTTGATTTTATCAACTGGTTCACAAGAATCTTTAATGCAGACACACAGTTCAACAATACCGAAGCAATCGCAAAGATCAATCAGATTTTTGATTTCATCGTTTGGATTGTTCGCTTCTGTGAGAAGATTTTGATGATGCTCCTTGCATTCATGGCTTGCGGTATGAAGACTATCAAGGTTCCTTTCGTTGAGGGTCTCATCGCTAAGTATGCCAGAAAAGACAGACAGCAGTAATCAAATGTTTTAAATAGCATTTCAGACCGGCCGCGGACTGTCCGTGGCCGGTTTTTTTTACAGGAGGCGGGATATGCACATAACACTTACCGGAAACTTGGGGAGCGGAAAATCTACGATCTGCAAAATCCTTAAGGAAAAATACGGATTTGAAATATATTCGACGGGTACGGTTCAGAGACAGTTAGCCGAGGAGTTCGGGCTCAGCGTTCTTGAAATGAACAAGCTGATGTGCTCGGACCATAAATATGATCACCTGATCGATGATACGACCGCAAGGATTTCAAGGGAAAACCCCGATAAAAATATAGTTTTTGATTCAAGGCTTGCATGGAATTTTGTTGAGAAGAGCTTTAAGGTTTTTCTCAGCGTCAGCCTCGATGAGGCTGCAAAGAGGGTATATGCCGATGCTTCGAGAGGAGAGGTCGAAAGCTATAAAAGCCTTGAAGACTGCAGGCAGAAATTAAAAGAGCGCGCCGACAATGAAAACATGCGGTACGCCGAAATCTACAATGTACATTATTTTGATTTTGACAATTATAACCTGATACTTGACAGCACAAATGCCGATCCGTCGCTGCTTGCCGAAACGATAGTAAGGCTTGCGGCTCAGAGCTATGAATCCGGCGAGGAAACAAGGCAGATCCTCTTCAGCCCGCGAAGACTTGGGGAAGCCGGAGACGGAGACAGACAGTACAGAAGCGACAGGCTCTATCCGGAAGGCGTTGTGATCATTAAGAAGGAAGAGGATGACTATGCCGCGGTCGACGGCCTTGAAGTGCTTAAGGAGGCTGCTGCCAAGGATTATTCCTTTGTCGACTGCTTTTTGACCGAATAAACAACCGGGTGTCATTTGAAAGAAAGAATCCGTTAAGGATCTTTTAGATGGTCTGGGGAAACCAAAAGACTGAAGAAAAATTCTTCTCAGGATAGATTTTTAGGGGATAATGGCACCCGGATGTGTCGACTTAATAATGATAACAGAAATAATCAAGAAAAAAACTTAGCTAAAGGACCAAAATCAAAAAAGATTTTTGGTCCTTTTTGAAAGATACTGTAACAAATGTTACCAGTGTTTTGTTAAACATGCCTAAATAATCAAACGGTTTTTGTGCAACTTGTCGACATTAGGGAGAATTATTGCCTGAAACGCTTTGCTTGCTTGACAAAACGGCTCATTTTGCGTAAAATTAACAAGATGTTTTATAAGCGCGTACTATACCCTTTTGGGGGAAAGGACTTAATAAATAAATGGCAGAAGACAAGAAACTTGTGGAATCCATTACATCCAGAGATGTGGATTTCGCTCAATGGTATACCGACATAGTGAAAAAGGCTGAGCTCGTTGAATATTCGGGCATTAAAGGATGCATGATAATACGTCCCGCAGGCTATGCGCTCTGGGAGAATATACAGAAGGAGCTTGACGCAAGATTTAAGGAGACGGGCGTGGAGAACGTTTACATGCCCATGTTCATTCCCGAAAGCCTGCTGACAAAGGAAAAGGACCACGTTGAGGGCTTTGCTCCCGAATGCGCATGGGTTACAGTCGGCGGAAGCGAAAAACTGCAGGAGCGCCTTGCGGTACGCCCCACTTCGGAAACTCTTTTCTGCGATTTTTATTCAAGGATAGTTGAGTCCTACCGTGACCTTCCGAAGCTTTACAATCAGTGGTGTTCGGTTGTACGCTGGGAAAAGACCACAAGACCTT
>DFFN01000038.1 GCA_002369525.1 Lachnoclostridium sp. UBA3775
GTCCGAGCTTTTCCTGAAGCTGAAGCCTTTTTGCTGCCATGTCGCATATTCTTGCGATCTTACTGAGTCCAAGAACCTTGCCCTTCGGGATATATCCGACATTCACGGTCATGTCGTACATAAGCGCCATATGATGCTCACAGTAGGAGAAGACAGTGATGTCCTTTACGATAACGGCTTCGTCTGCCCCACGTCCTTCCGAACTGAAGGTTTTTCCAAACATTTCGGCAATTTCGGCATTGGAATAGGAGATGCCCTCGAAAACCTCTTCATACATTTCCGCAACACGCTCGGGAGTGTCTACAAGTCCCTCACGGTCAGGATCTTCTCCTATGGCTTCAAGCAGGCCTCTTATGTGAAATTTGATTTTTTCTTTATCCATTCTAAACACCTCTCTTGTTTTGATCCCAGATCACTTTGTGAAGCTGGAGCTGGAGCTTTACTCCGTTCATTTTGTTCTCCAGCATGAAATTTACAATTTCAGATGGTTGTATTTTTTCAAAAACCGGGCTTAAAAACACCTTGCATTTATCACACAGTCTGTAGGTATCGATTATTTCCTTCGCTCTTATCAGATCATCAGTTCCGCCGACCACAAATTTGACGGCATCTTCGGGTTTAAGATAATCATAGTTGGAAAACATCATGTAGTCTTCCATGCCGCTTCCGGGAAGCTTATAGTCAAGCGTGAAACGGAGAATACCTTTACGTGCTGAGTAATCCGGCCTTAATGCGCAGAACTTTTCAATTGCAATGCTTCCGTTTGTCTCGAATTCTACGTTCAGGTTTTCGGAAAGCAGAGCATTTGCGAGAAAATCTATACCCTTCTGTAAAAGCGGTTCGCCGCCTGTAAGGGTAACGTTTCTTATTCCCGTGCCCTTGACATAATCAATTATTTCCGGAACGCCCAGATTTTCTACAGGGCACTCAGGCCTGTTTACCCATGAGGTATCACAGAAGCTGCATCTCAGATTACAGCCCTTGAATCTTATGAAAACGGCAGGTTCTCCTGCAAGAGTGCTTTCACCGTTTATACTGATGAATTTTTCGGCAACCGGAAAAACCGGCGATGTAAGTTCATTCATGATCTGACCCATAACATAATCTCCTGATAATCAGTTTTCTTTATACTCCGCACAATTTTCCGGAGTTTCGTAAACCTTTACGCTTCTAAGTCCCGGAAGCGAAACCGCAAGCAGATCATAAAAATGCTTTGCAAAATTTTCCGCAGTGGGACGAAACGGCAGGGGAGTGAGCGAGAAGCCCTCATCCTTAAGAGCCGTGACAGTACTTTCCTTAAGGCTTCCTTCCTCGTAGATAAAGGTGTGGTCATACTTATCCGCCAGAGCTCTAACAGCCTTTTTAAGATCTCCGAAATCAATCACCATGCCACGAAGCTGCCCTTCACTTTCAAGGGTCTCGGATTTTACTTTTACTTCAATTTTCCAGCGGTGGCCGTGAATGTTTCGACATTTTCCTTCATAGCCCGAAAGAAAATGTGCGCTGTCAAAGCTTGCCTCGGTTTTAAGGTAGTACATAAAAGCCTCCAAAAGCGAAAAGTATCAGATAACAAAAAAAGCATCCGCAAAACGCAGACGCCGAAAAAGGGCACAATGCCCCTCTTTAGCTCTGGTTTTGTTTAACGACAGGATGACGCAAACGAACTGTCAAAGAGATTTATAACACTTCTTATAATAAAAGTCAAGGAAAAACCGGCCGTTTTTTTCAAATTTTTTTTCAAAATTTTTTTCAAAATATGTAACTTATAGAGTTATTTTTCGTATATATGTGTAGAAACAGTAATAAAAGAATGGTATTTACCGGGAATTTGTATTATAATAGTTTTGATTTTTCTTATGGCAGATACATACTGGGAAATCAGATCAAAACAGAGAAAAAGGATTATGATGAAAAAACTAACAGCAGTTTCGGTAGTATTAATTCTTATGCTTGCTTTGTTTACGTCCTGCGACAAGAACATAAAGGACAGCAGCAAAAAGGACAGCACGAAAAGCGAAAGCACAAAGGACAGCAGTGCGGAAACCGACTATAAGGTAAGGGCTGACCGGGAAATCATGGATGAGAGTGCGATACTTACCGTGTTTTCAACATCATATGCAGAATACACTGATCTGTTGGACAGGGTGAATGATAAAGATAAAGAAGTTATTGAACTGGATGCCGATAGGGGTACAGAGTTCAGAAGGGAACTGGATTCGATTTCGTGGTTTAATGCAACAGCCGCTTACAGCGAATATCTGGTAACTTCCTGGCCATGGATTGATGCCGTGCTGCAATATGAGGAAAGTAATGATGAATATTATATAAGTTTCGGAAGCGGAAGCGTTATACATGTTGTTCCGGAAGAAAAAACAAAGACAGGAAAAATGTCCGAGAGTCTTCAGAAAAGCTTTTCAGAACTTTGCTCATTCAGAACACAAGGACTGGAGTTTGACGAAAAAGGCCAGCTTACCGAAGATTCGTGCGTTCAATATGTCAGAAGGTGTCTGACCAATTATCTGGAATATTTTAGCGATGAAATCGATACAAAGGGCTTTTCGAAAAATGACAATCAGGATGAATATGTCGTGAGCTTTCATAAACTGGATTATGAGGGAGGGATTGACCCTATAACCGGTGAGCTTTTAAGTGATGACAGTGTGAGGCTTATAGTTGAGAAACCGAAGAACTGGGACGGTTATGCGATGTTTGAAATTTCGCGTAAAGGAGCCGGGATTTTAAGTGGCACTTTTTATGAGGGACGGCCTGATCTTTATAAAGCTAAGGCTGATATTACCGATATTTCCTACGAGGGCCGGAATTTGAATGAGACTGACAGTCTTGGTTTCAGTGATGGTCATTTCGGATATTATCTGAATTATGCGACGGGATGCATTTCGACGATTATGAATCTTAACGGATACAGGCCCGAACCGGTGGGGGATATCATAAAGGATGCCAAGGAATATCTTGAAAAGCTCTTTCCGGGTTCTGCTTTATATTCGGGTGAATGGGAAACCGAAGAAAGCGGAGTCAGCAGGATTGTCAGGTTTATAACAAATATATATGGTTACCCGCTGCAGACAGCATCCTTTGTATATGACGAAGAAAACCGTTTTACCGCTGCGACACTTCAGATGGAACTGCTTATTTACATAAAGGATGAGAATGACCTGATAAAGCTTGATGATGCAGTAAAAATTGCGGAGGAGTATCTGAAAAAAGAATATCCCGAGCTTAATGACTACACTGCCACGGCACATCCGGAGATGATGAATGACTCATTGGTCTGGATAGTGAGACTCACTTCGGGAGAAAAAGTATATACCTGCGTTCTTAATGCCGTCAGCGGAGAACAGATATCGCTTGCGTTTGAAATTGCCGATGAGTAGAGGTATAGGCGGTAAAGCTTGAAGCCTTACGGATGCTTTTAAGCTCTTTGGCATCGAGCCCTGCATATTCCGAAATGTCTTCCATGCCTATTCTGGCTTTGAGAGATATTTTAAGCGGACATTTTTCAAAGATTTCGCCGAGAAAGGTATCGAGGCTATCGGGCACAGAAAGAAAGCCTGCACCGCGCTTCTTTGAAACCACGGTACCTGAAGGACAGCCGAGATTAAGGTTTACTTCGCTGTAGCCTAAGTCTTTAAGGGTTTTTGCAATTTCCAGGAAATATTCCGAATTGTTCGCAAGTATCTGCGGAATAAGAGGAGTGGCGGCATTGTTTTCCGGTAAGGGTGCAAAATAAAGCTTCATGATCTGTACCTTTAAAGTAGTTATTGGCGAAAGCCATGAACAGATTTTAGCAGAGATAAAGAGAAAAAACAAGAAAAACTTGTGGAGGTGAGCACAATGAAGAAAATGATTTATGGATTGTTTTTTGTAACTATAATGATGATGCTTGTCGCTTGCGGCAGTGAGAGTAAGAGCAGCGAAAAAAGCACAAAAGAGGCGGTTATCATCACAGTCTATGATAAACCATATCCGGAGTATGAAGCTTTCAAAGGCGAAAAGGTAATAAAGAAAAAATCAGTAAAATTAAACGCAGAAGAAAGTGAAAAAATCATAAAAATGATTGATAGTATCAAAGCATGGAACTCTGATGCTCTTATTGACAGAATAGTCGGTGACATTGACGCTGAGATGACTATAGAGGGCAGAGAGGAAACCTATTATTTTTCGTTTGATTTAGGTTATGTTTTCAAAATGGCAGATGAGCTTTATCTGGGAACGTCGGATGATGAGTTTTTGCCATATATACAGGAGTTGTGCAAGGGTATAAAAGATGATCAGGAGGAAAAATGAAAAAATATTTTTTGCTGGTTTTACTGGTTCTGATTATTGCTTCTGCCTGTAGTAAGGAAAGCAAAAACGAAAGCGGAGATGACCGGTTAGAAAGCATTAACGGGGATGAAAGCGGGGAAAGCAGCGGCGAAACCGACTACGAGGTAAGGGTGGATCCTGACTTGATAGATGAAAGCGCAAAGCTTTTTGTTTTTCGTGCTTCATGGTATGAAGACTTTGTTGTTACAGGAAAAGTAGAGGCTTACGAAACCATAGAGATAGATGCAAAAGAGGGAATCGGACTCAGGAAAGAACTTGATAAAATAGTCTGGCATTCGGATAATATGTTGGACCGGATGCCATGTTTTATCGATGCAGGGCTTCAGTATGAGGACAGCGAGGAAAAATTTTATTTCAGCTTTGCCGGGAAAACCGTTTATTATCTGGATGATTTGAATGGAGTGGAAATCGGGAAACTGACGGATGAGCTTCTTGACAGCATTATTTCTCTTTGCCCGGGAAGAACTAAGGATCTTGAATTCGATGAAAACGGGCTTCTTACCGAAAGCGCATGCATAGCTTTTACACAAAAATGTGTGCAGAACTATCTTGATGTATTAAGGAAAAACCCGGATAGCTTTGTTCGTCAAGTATTCTCGCCGGATGACGATCCGGAGGATTATGCCTATAGAGTATCATATAATGATGACGGCAGCGTGAATGTTGTTGTGGAACAGCAGAAGAACTGGTATTCTTATTTTAATTTCACCATAGACAGAAAGGTAGCCGCTGTAAAATGGGGAACTATGAATGGAGGAAGGCCGGGATTATATGAAAGCAAGGTGGAATATGAAGAATATTCATATGAAGGCCTGAAAGTCAATTATTCCCTTATGAATGATGAAGGCACGGAGTTTTCTGACGGCCATTACCGCTATAGTAATGACTACAGGAGCGGATATTTATACCTGATAAAGAACGAGGATGGTTATAAAGCCGAGCCGGTAAAGGATGTCATGGCGGATGCCCGTAAATATTTCGATAGGCTGTTTCCGGGGTATGGCGGGAAAGATTCCGACTGGAAACTCGAGGAAGAAGGGAACAGGACCGTAAAGTATTTATGCAGTGCGTATGGTTATCCCGTTGAAATCGCTGCATTTTATTATGATGAGGAGAACAGGTTTACCGGAGCATATATACAGATGGGACTTCTGGCCTTTATCAAGGATGAGAATGAACTGATAAAGTATGAGGAGGCGGCGGAAACATCAGGCCGGTATTTAAAGCTTGATTATCCGGGAATAAAGCCTGAAGATTTCAATATCACGGCACAGCCTGACATTAATGAAAACGGACATATTATCTGGAGAACAAGATTTATTTCCGGCAGTAATACTTATGTCTGCGAAATAGATGCCGTGACCGGCGAAAAGCTTATGACGGGTATGGAACTTGATAATGAATAGGTCCTATATGGAGAGGATAAGATGAAAAAATTTGTTTTAATGGTATTATGTCAGTCTTGGAAGCGGAGTGATTCAGCGCGTGGTGAAAGGCGCGAACTATTACATTTCCAATCTGACTGATGAGCTTTAGAATTATTTTTCGGTAGTCGATCCTGAAAGGGCGGAAGGCCTGGAGCTTGATGGAGAGGGACGCCTGACAGAGAAGGGCTGCGAACAATATGCTAAAACCGTTCTGAAAAAGATCATTACCAAGACACCGGATTTTAAGGAATGGCTTAATCTTGGTGATGGCGAAGCTGCCAGCATGCATCTTAAAGTGGAATATAAGGCTGATGAAAATATGGCTTATATTTCTGTTTATAAAGAAAATTCATCTTCAGGACTCTCTTTTTTGGTAAATATCAATAGAATCAGCATTTACCGCGCTGATAAATATGAAGAGAACGTAGTTCCTGAATAGAAAACATTCGAAAAAAGTAAAAAAGCCTCTTGACAAAATATGTCGGGAGGCTTATACTATAGTCAACATATGAACAAATATTCATATATTCATAAAAATTCGGTTGATTTTTAACATAACAAACCATACGATAGGAGATGATGATTTGAAATCAGAGCATAAACATGACTGTGCATCGGTAATTGCCGAGGTTAAGCCTTTACTTCCGAAGGATGAGGAACTTTACGATCTGGCTGAGGTTTTCAAAGTATTCGGAGATTCGACAAGGATTAAAATCCTGTTCTGCCTCTTTGAACATGAGATGTGCGTAAATGATATAGCAGAGCTTACGGGAGCGACGCAGTCGGCTGTGTCACACCAGCTAAGGATACTAAAAAATGCCAAACTTGTTTCGGCAAGCAGGGATGGTAAGCAGATGATTTATTCACTGTCTGACGAGCATGTACGAAGCATTATCGGACAGGGAATGGAACATATAAACGAGTAGGCACATAAGCCGAAAAAGATTATTTGACGGAAGAAAAGGAGAAAAAAGATGAAAAAGAAATTTAAAGTAGAAGGAATCGATTGCCCCAACTGTGCGGCTAAGATCGAGAAGATGGTAGGAGAGCTGGAGGGAATTACCAGTTCAAAAATCAATTTCATGGCTGAGAAGCTTACGGTTGAAGCTGAGGAAAGCGCACTTGAGGGACTGCTTGATAAGATAACAAAGACAGTCAGGGTAGTAGAACCCGAAGCAAGCGTTGCCGAACTGTAGTAAATAAAACACCTGATCCGCAGGTGAATTCAAAAAAGAGAGAGCAGCAGATGAGTCTGAATCCTAAACAAAAAAAGCTTTTATCAAGGATAATCGCGGCAGCCGTAATGTTTCTTCTTGGCATGGTGTTTTTGTGGACCGGGGTGCTTGACGAAGAGGATGACATGTGGCTTTGCCTGATCGTTTTTCTTGTACCCTACCTGATCGTCGGTTATGATATTCTTACCGGAGCCGCAAAGAACATTGCAAGAGGTGAAATCTTCGACGAGAAATTCCTGATGATAGTGGCCACCTTCGGTGCCTTCGCCATCAGGGAGTTTGAAGAAACAGTGGCGGTAATGCTGCTTTTCCAGATCGGCGAGCTTTTCCAGAGCATAGCAGTCGGGAGGTCGAGAAAGTCGATAGCCGACATGATGGATATAGCGCCGGAATATGCCAACCTTCTTAAAGGTGACGAAGTGGAGAAAGTCGATCCCGACGATGTTGAAATCGATGACATCATCGTGATAAGAAGCGGTGAGAAGATACCTCTTGACGGTGTGGTTATCGAGGGAAAGAGTATGATCGACACCTCGGCGCTGACCGGTGAAAGCGTTCCGAGAACGGTAGGCGCCGGCGATGAGGTGCTTGCAGGCTGCATCAACGGACAGGGGCTTTTGAAGGTAAGGGTCATTAAGGAATATGACGATTCTACCGTTGCAAAGGTGCTTGAGCTTGTTGAGGAAGCAGGCGACAATAAGGCCGAGACGGAAAATTTCATCCACCGTTTTGCAAAAATATATACTCCGGCAGTGGTTATTGCTGCGGTTCTTCTGGCAATACTGCTACCTGTTTTTACCGACAGAAGCATAAGCGGTTCGGTGCGCACAGCCTGTGTTTTCCTTGTAACAAGCTGCCCGTGCGCACTGGTGATCTCGGTGCCTTTAACCTATTTCGGCGGAATCGGCGCGGCAGCCAAACGTGGTGTTCTTATTAAAGGCGGAAACTATCTTGAGGCTCTTGCAAAGGCCGATACCTTTGTGTTTGACAAAACGGGAACGCTTACCAAGGGCTGTTTTGAAGTGACAAAAATAAAACCGGCAGAAGGCGTTTCGGAAAATGAGATTGTGGTAGCGGCAGCCGCCGCAGAAGCAGGCTCGACCCATCCCATCGGGCTTTCGATCATTGAATATGCAAAGCAGAAGGGCTATGATGTCCCGAAAGCTGATGAGATAGAGGAGATCCCGGGACATGGTATCCGCGCTGTGACTGCGGGGGGAGACATACTTGCCGGAAACTACCGCCTGATGGAACTGTTTGAGATCAGGGCCGAAAAAAGCAATGAGCTCGGCAGCCTTGTATATGTCGCGAAAGCGGGAAAGCTGTTGGGCATCATCGTTGTTGCCGATGAGGTCAAGGAGGACGCCGCAGAGGCGATAAAGAGCCTTAAAGCCTGCGGAATCTTAAAGACTATCATGCTGTCAGGTGACAAGAAGGAGACCGCTGAGGGCATAGGACGTCTGCTCGGGCTTGACGAAATACATTCGGAGCTGCTGCCGGATCAGAAGGTTGAGAAGCTCGGAGAGATTTTAAGAGCTAAAACCGGAAATGTCGCTTATGTGGGCGACGGTATCAATGACGCTCCGGCGCTTGCTGTAGCCGATGTGGGAATAGCGATGGGTTCCCTCGGTTCTGATGCCGCAATAGAGGCGGCCGATATCGTGCTGATGGATGACAAGCCTTCAAAGCTTAAGGATGCGCTGAAGGTTTCCGTTAAGACCGACAGGATAGTAAGGGAAAACATCTATGGTTCGCTCCTTGTGAAATTTGCGGTACTTGCGCTTGGTGTTTTCGGACTGGCAACTATGTGGCTCGCCATACTTGCGGATGTCGGCGTGATGGTGGCGGCGGTGCTTAATGCGGTGAGAAGCTACAGGACATGATTTTTCAAGGATACTTTTATACTTTGCGGGGACGCAGGCTTAAAACGGCTTGCGTCCCTATGTTTTTGCATTTTTTTGTTTACTTTTCATGTACGTTTTGGTAAAATATTTATAACTATGTGATGTCGAAGGGAAACCGGGATGGTAAACAGGCTGAAATTGATTAACTGGCTGCTTGTCTTGGATGTGGCGATATGTATTCCGACACACAGACTGGCTTTGTCGCAGAGCAAAAAAAACGGGGTAAGCACTTCCGTCGCCGGTCTGTTCCGCACAACGATCATCGGTTTTTTCCTTTTGTTCATGATGTGTGTCGCGGGACTTGCCGTATATGAATGGAAAAAGGTCAGTACGGAGCCGGGGAGCATGGAAAAAATACCTCCGTTTCCGAAGGTGAGTTTTGTTGCGGCGATGATCGCCACGGCGCTGTTTACGGTTTACTGGACAATATAACGGGGGATATGTATGGAAAGAAAATACGGTCTTTGCTTTGCCGGAGGCGGAGGAAAGGGTTCATATCAGCTTGGTGTCTGGAAAGCACTTAAAAGCCTTGGAAAAGACCTTGAGATAAAGGCTGTGTCGGGTGCTTCGATAGGCGCTCTAAATGCAGCGATGTTTGCCACGGGCGCGATAGATACTGCGGAGGCAGAGTGGAAGAAGATAAAAAATACCGACTTCCTGAGCCTGAACACTTCGACCGGCTATTGCAGCAGAAAGCATTTCAGGGAGATAATGGACAGGGCAATCGATTATGATGCTTTGAAATTCAGCGAAATAAGATGCTTCGCGGGAATAGCAAAGGTTCAGGAGTATTCCTACCTTCCCGACGGGATCCTCGGGCTCGGCATGGACTATCTGAAATATCCTTCATTCTCCGCAATAAAGGAGGATGTTGACCGCTCCGTACAGGAGATGGAAGCTGAATACAGGGAAATCAACAGGCTGGAAAAGGAGCAGATTATCGATATACTTACGGCGTCCTCGGCCATGCCGGTTGTTTACAAACCGGTTGAGATCGACGGCGCAAAATATATAGACGGCGGTATGGTTGACAATGTTCCGATCAGACCGCTGATAGAAGATGCAGAGTGCAGCGACCTGATCATAGTAAAGCTTCATAAGGATAATGAATACAATCTTTACGTTGCAAGCCGTGCGGATTCGATAATGGAGATCACGCCTTCCAAATCAATAGGAGACGGGCTTCTGGACGGTACGCTGGATTTTAATTCCTCACATGTGGAATTCCGTATGCAGCTGGGCTTTTACGATACGCTCAGGGCTTTTGATATAGCCGAAAGAAAAAAGCTCGGTATTCCCTATACAAAAGAGGAGCTGGCTGAAAAAGAAAGAAAGGACATAGAAAAAGCCGAACAGATGGCAAGAATGGGCAATTCGCTTGACAAGGCGGCCCAGACCAGGAGCAGCTTTGACAACCTGCTCGGAAAATACGGCAAAAAGTACGGCATAGATCTTAATATAAAATAAAATGGGAAAACTATTTGACCAGGACAAGCCTTTATGGAGGGCGGTAAACAATTTTGCGGACATAGTGCTTATCAATGTGATATTTCTGCTTGTATGCCTGCCCGTGATCACTATAGGACCCGCCTACACCGCGCTTTATTACACCTTGATGAAGTCGGTTAGACGCGGGAGAGGCTATCTTGTAAAAAACTTTTTTCATTCGTTTAAGCAGAATTTTGTGCAGGGCACATGTGCCTGGATCGTAATCCTGTTTTTCGGCGGCTCGGCCGGTCTGATGGCATATTCGGGCTGGCAACAGACCGAGGACGGGGGCGGAAGCCTGATGGTGTTCTGGCTGTCCGTGTTTGTGATGATCTTCATACTCTGCTTTGCGGTATGGATTTTTCCCTCGCTGTCGCGCTTTAATTTCACGATGGGAAAGCTTTTTGCTTTTTCCGGCCTCGTGGCTTTTAAGTATATATATCTGACGGCAGGCATACTGATGATGTTCGCCGCAGCATTTTTCATCTCGTATATCTGCATTCCGCTTATGCTGATATGCATGCCCGCGCTGTTTGTATACGGGCAGAGCTTTTTAAACGAGGTGGCTTTTAAAATTTACATGCCGAAATTTGAAAACGGCAGTGAAAATTCGACAACTGACTCATGGTACTATGAGTAGATATTGTGAGCAAGGTATACACGGAGGTAAAAACTATGAATGACACTTTGTACAAAATCATGAACTGGCCCGAAATCGAGGCTGTATGCTATGCGGAGCATGACAATCCGCACCAGCTTCTCGGCGCGCATAAAACGGACAAGGGAGTGCTTGTACAGTGCTTTTTCCCCGATGCCGTTAAGGTGACTCTTAACCGCGGGGATGAAAAAATCGAGATGGAAAAGGCTGACGATATGGGGTTCTTCGCAGTTCTTGTCCCTTCAAAGGAAATGTTCAAATATACATTTACGGCCGAATATGAGAAGGGAAGCGAAACGGTAAAGGATCCCTACAGCTTCGATCCCGTTATCCCGGAGGCTGACAGGCAGCTTTTCTCGGCAGGAATAAACTATAAAATCTATGAGTATCTCGGTGCTCATCCGATGAAGGTAGACGGAGTCAACGGTGTTTTGTTTGCGGTCTGGGCTCCGAATTCGATGCGTGTCAGCGTTGTGGGCGACTTCAACAACTGGGACGGCAGAAAGCATCCGATGAGAAGGCTCGGCGATTCGGGCATATTCGAGCTTTTCATTCCCGATATTCCCGAGGGCGCAATCTACAAATATGAGCTTAAGAACAGGGGCGGACTTACCTATCTCAAGGCAGACCCCTATGCTTCCGCTTCGGAGCTTCGTCCGGGAACCGCATCCAAGGTTGCGGATCTTAACAGCTTTACCTGGAGCGACGATGCGTGGCTTAAGGCAAGAGCCGAAGGTGAACCCAAGGAAAAGCCCATGCTCATCTACGAGGTACATCTCGGTTCATGGAAGAAACCTTCCGAGGAGAACGGCTGCTTCTACAGCTACCGCGAGCTTGCTCCTATGCTTGCCAAGTACGTTAAGGACTACGGCTATACCCATATAGAGCTGATGCCAGTAATGGAGCACCCGCTTGATGCATCCTGGGGCTATCAGGTTACCGGTTATTATTCACCTACCTCCCGTTACGGAACTCCTCAGGATTTCATGTATTTCATGAACTATATGCATGAACAGGGCATCGGCGTCATTCTGGACTGGGTACCCGCCCATTTCCCGAGGGATACCTTCGGACTTTCAAACTTTGACGGAACCTGCCTTTATGAGCATCTTGATCCCAGACAGGGCTCGCATCCTCATTGGGGCACACTGATATATAACTACGGCAGACCTCAGGTGTCGAACTTCCTTATCGCAAATGCTCTTTACTGGGTTGAAAAATTCCACGCGGACGGCATCAGAATGGATGCGGTTGCATCAATGCTTTACCTTGACTACGGCAAAAACGACGGCGAGTGGGTTGCGAACATCTACGGCGGCAAGGAAAATCTTGAAGCAATCGAGCTTATCAAGCACCTGAATTCCATTATGAAGAAAAGAAATCCCGGCGCTTTAATGATCGCTGAGGAATCAACCGCATGGCCGAAGATCACGGGAGACCTCGATGACGGCGGCCTGGGCTTTGACTTTAAGTGGAACATGGGCTGGATGAACGATTTCACTACCTATATGCGTCAGGATCCTCTTTTCAGACGCGGCTGCCACGGCATGCTGACCTTCTCCATGATGTATGCATATTCCGAGAATTTTGTGCTTGTTCTTTCACATGACGAGGTTGTTCACGGCAAGGGCTCAATGTTCAACAAGATGCCCGGCTTCCATGAGGACAAGCTTGCAAACCTTAAGGCCACCTACGGCTTCATGATGTGCCATCCCGGCAAAAAGCTACTTTTCATGGGCCAGGAATTCGGTCAGGAAAGAGAGTGGAGCGAGGAGAGATCGCTTGACTGGTTCCTTCTTAAGGACAACAAGATACATCAGGCCATGGATAAGTTCTCAAGGGATCTTTTCGGACTTTATACCAAGTATCCGGCACTTTACAAGCTTGACCAGTATTCGGACGGTTTCGAGTGGATGAGCTGCATGGATGCCGACCATTCGATGGTAAGCTTTGTAAGAAGAACGGAAAACCCCGATGATACTCTTTATATCATCTGCAACTTCACGCCGGTTGTTTATGAAAAGCAGGCGGTTGCGGTCCCCTTCAACGGAAAATATAAGGAGATTTTCAACTCTGATGATGTTAAATACGGCGGCGCAGGCCATACAAATACACGTATGAAGCAGAGCAAGGCCGTTAAGGTTGACGGACGCGAGAATTCAATAGAAATCACGATTCCGCCTCTCGGCTTTGCGATCTTTACCGCAACAAAGATAGAACCGGCAAAGAAAGCAGAGAAAAAACAAAGTACTGCAAAGGCTTCGGCATCAAAGAAAAAACAGGACAATAAGTAATGGATCATATTTTTCTTGATACGAAAACAGAAGTGATTGAGAACGCCGCGAAGGTCTGGGATATTGTAGGCCCCTATGTTATGACCTTTCTTGAGGCCCTGATAATTATCTATATCGGCAGAAAGCTGATCAAATGGATAAGCAATCTGACGAGAAAAGCCGCTGAAAAGGCTAAGCTTGAACGCGGCGTGCTCAGTTTTCTGGTATCGCTTGTAAATGTCGTTCTGTATGCGGTCCTGATCATTATCGTTGCAAGTGAGGTCGGTATTCCGACGGCTTCGCTTATCGCGGTACTCGGTTCCATCGGTGTTGCCGTTGGCCTTGCGCTGCAGGGCAGTCTGTCAAACTTTGCCGGCGGCCTGCTGATACTGATCATGAAGCCTTTTATTGTCGGAGACTATATCCAGGTCGACGGAAACGAAGGTTATGTAACGGATATTGACATTTGTTATACA
>DFFN01000066.1 GCA_002369525.1 Lachnoclostridium sp. UBA3775
TGAAGCAGAACCCCGACGGCAAGACTGTTGCTGCGGTTGACCTTCTTGTACCCGGTGTCGGCGAGATCATCGGCGGAAGCGAGAGAGAGGCGGATTATGACAAGCTCGTCACCGCAATGAAGGAAAGAAACATGAATCTTGACCTTTACAGCGACTATCTTGACCTTCGCCGTTTCGGTTCCGTTCCTCACGGCGGTTTCGGACTCGGATTTGAGCGTCTGATCATGTATGTGACCGGCGTTTCGAACATCCGCGATGTGATCCTGTTCCCGAGAACCGTAGGAAATATCAGATAATTGGGAGACACTTAAAACATTTAAAGAGAGGATAAAAGAATGTCAAAAGAATTCTTTATTCCGGAGGGCTACAGTTCGGCGCTTTCCCTTCGCGAAACCCAGCATGCAATTAAATATATCAAGGATATTTTCCAGCAGACCCTTTCTTTTGCGGTTACGCTTGACCGCGTTACCGCACCGCTTATCGTTCGTAAAAACAGCGGAATCAACGATGACCTTAACGGTGTTGAAAGAAAGGTTGACTTCGATATGCTGAACGAGGACGGCGAGGCTGAGGTCGTACAGTCCCTTGCAAAATGGAAGAGGCTTGCTCTTTACCGCTACGGCTATCGTGTGGGCGAGGGCATCTACACCGACATGAATGCGATCAGGCGTGATGACGACATGGACAATGTCCACTCGATTTTCGTCGATCAGTGGGACTGGGAGAAGGTCATCACCAGGGACCAGAGAAATATTCAGTTCCTTAAGGAAACCGTTAAGTCTATCGTTAAGGCTATCGTATATACCAAGAGAAAGGTAAGCCTTCGTTATCCGGTGCTTTCAAGGGAAATATGCGATGAGCCGTTTTTCATCACGACACAGGAGCTTGAGGACAGATATCCAGGACTCACTCCAAAGGAGCGTGAGCGTGAAATCACAAGAGAAAAGAAGACAGTCTTCCTGATGCAGATCGGAAAGATGTTAAAGAGCGGCACAAGGCATGACGGAAGAGCTCCCGACTATGATGACTGGGAATTAAACGGTGACATCCTTTTCTGGGATGAAGTGATACAGGACAGCCTTGAGATATCTTCAATGGGCATCAGGGTTGACGCCACAAGTCTTGCAAACCAGCTCAAAGAGCTTAAGGCAGAGGACAGAATGAAGTTTGAGTATCATAAGATGATAGCCGACGGAACACTCCCGCTGACTATCGGCGGAGGTATCGGCCAGTCAAGACTTTGCATGCTGATGCTTGAAAAAGCCCATATCGGCGAGGTTCAGGCTTCCGTATGGCCCGAAGCAATGCTTCAGATCTGTGAGAAGAACGGCATTAATATGCTGTAATTTGTGCGAATATAATACGTTTATGAAAAGGCAGGGATTTGGTCCCTGTCTTTTTTATCGCATATCAAAAACGAAAATGAAAATCATTTTCATTTTCTATTGACAAGCCTTTTTCGTTGTGGTATTATTTGTGTCGTGGCAAAAAAGCTGATTTTATGCGAAGAGAGGTTACAGGGAAAATGAAAAGAAAAATGATGAGGCTGTTGATCGCAATATTTATGCTTTGCTTTGTTGCGGCCGCTGTCGGCGGATGCGGTAAAGGAAAGAAAAACGGAAAGCTTTCTGTGGTGGTAACGATTTTCCCGGAATATGACTGGGTAAAGGAGATACTCGGAGACAATCCCGGCGATGCCGAAATAACAATGCTGCTTGATAACGGAGCGGATCTTCACAGCTATCAGCCTACTGCAGATGATATACTGAAGGTTCAGAGCTGTGATGTTTTTATCTATGTCGGCGGAGAATCGGATAAGTGGGTTGACAATGTTATGTCACAGAAAAGCAATAAAAATATGGTTGTGCTGAATCTTCTGGACGTGCTTGGCGACAAGGTAAAGGAAGAGGAGGTCGTTGAAGGCATGGAAGCAGAGGACGAAGATGAGCATGATGAAGAAGAGGCAGAAAAAGACGAGCATGTATGGCTTTCGTTAAAGAATGCCTCGGTAATCTGCGATGCCGTTAAGGACGCTCTGTCGAAGGCCGATAAGGATAATGCGGAGCTTTATGAAAAGAACTGCAAGGCATATAAGGAAAAGCTTGAGAAGCTTGATGCCGAGTATGAGGCAGCGGTTAAAGAGGCTTCCGTAAAAACCCTTCTTTTCGGTGACCGTTTCCCTTTCAGATACCTGGCTGATGATTACGGCCTTGAATATTATGCGGCATTTGCGGGCTGTTCCGCAGAGTCCGAAGCCAGCTTTAAGACCATAAAATATCTTTCGGACAAAATCAACGAGCTTAAGCTTAAGCATGTCATGAAGATCGAGAGCAGCAACGGCAAGCTTGCAAATTCGATCATAGAAAATTCGGGCGCAAAGGATGTGGATGTTCTTTCTCTTAACTCAATACAATCCATAAGCCGGGAGGATATGAAAAACGGCGTGAGCTACATTTCGCTGATGGAAGGAAATCTTGAGGTTCTTAAGAAAGCTTTACAATAGTTTACTTGAAAAAAAACAGCCATTGTGATATACTAGCTTTGCCGATTCCAATGAAGGACGGGGCTTACGGAGGCTGGTATGAAAATTACGAGATTTAAAATATATCTGCTGATACCGCTGGTCGCAACAGTGATACTGTTGCTCGACGCAGCGGTTTTGGCGTTTGGAGTGAAGGACAAGAGGGCTGCCGGAATAATGATGATCGGTGTCCTTCTTTATATGAGCGTGCTTGTGATAGCGGCTGTGCTTATCAGGCAGAGGCTTAAACATGATTTCGTAAAGGTCGGAGTCGGATACAGCGTAGTACAGAGGGAAATGCTTTCGCTTCTTGCGGTTCCATATGCCGTAATGGATACCAATGCCAGAATACTCTGGACGAACTATGAAATGCAGGATATATTATCCGAGATCAAGGGAAAGACCGACTCAATGACTGCGCTTTTCCCGAACATAACAAAGAGCAAAATGCCGACTGCAACGGCTGATGTGGTTTTTCATGCGGAGATCGGCAGCAAGTCCTTCAAGGTCATACTTTCGGCAATGGAGTCTCCGAAGTTTGACGAGTCCTTAAATGTGATAAATGAGGTTGACGGGGATTTTAACAACAAACTCATAAGCGTTTATCTTTATGATGAGACAGAGATTTCTGTACTCAGACAGGAAAATTACAATCAGCAGATGATCATCGGCCTTTTGTATATCGACAATTACGATGAGGTGCTTGAGGTCGTGGACGAGGTAAAGCGTTCGCTTCTGTCAGCGCTTGTTGACCGAAAGATCAATAAATATATGAACACCATGAGCGCCGTCATCAAGAAGCTCGAAAAGGATAAATATCTTTTCGTTTTCCAGAAAAAATATCTTGAAGAGGTAAAACAGACCGGAAAGGTGTTGCTCGAAGAGGTCAAGAAGATCAATTCGGGCAAGACCGAAAGCAACATTACGATAAGCATGGGCCTCGGTATCGCCGAGTCCGATTATGCAAAGAGCTATGAATATGCCCGTGCCGCGATCGACCTTGCGCTCGGACGAGGCGGCGACCAGATCGTAATAAAGAACGGCGACGACATTACGTATATCGGCGGCAAGAGCGCTTCGATCGAAAAGAGCAACCGTGTAACCGCAAGAGTTAAGGCTCATGCACTGAGGGAGCTTATCGAGGCACATGACGAGGTCATTATCATGGGCCACTCCATTTCCGACACCGATTCCCTCGGTTCCGCGATCGGCGTATATTCCATCGCGAGAGCACTCGGAAAAAATGCGCATATAGTTCTAAACGAAGTAAATGCGGCAATCCGCCCCATAGCTTCGCGCTTCCTTGACAATCCCGATTATCCGGCGGATATGTTTGTCGGAAGCCTCACGGCCCAGGAAAAAGCCGGCAAGGACGGCCTGCTTATCGTTTGCGATGTGAACCGCCCCACAAGGACGGAATGTCCGGAGCTTTTCAATCTGATCCCTACCGTAATTGTCCTCGACCACCACAGGGTGACGGAGGATTCCATAAAGCACGCCGTGCTTTCGTACGTCGAGCCCTATGCTTCGTCGGCAAGCGAAATGGTAGCGGAGGTTCTGCAGTATATAGGCTCGGAGCTTAAGCTTCGTCCTCTTGAGGCGGAGGCTCTTTATGCCGGAATAATGATAGATACAAACAATTTCCTGACAAAAACAGGCGTCAGGACCTTTGAAGCGGCGGCATATCTTCGCAAGAACGGCGTCGATGTTTCGAGCATACGTAAAGCCTTCAGGACCGATATGAACGAATTTATCACAAAGGCCAGGGCGATTACCTCGACGGAAATCTTCCTCGACGGCTTTGCCTTCGCAAAGTGCCTGACGGACGGAATAGAGTCTCCGACGGTACTCGGCGCCCAGGTCGCAAACGAGCTGCTTGAGATAGTCGGAATCAAGGCTTCCTTTGTATTTACCGATTATCAGAACAAAATTTATGTCAGCGCAAGATCGATCGACGAGATCAATGTACAGGTTATAATGGAGAAGCTCGGCGGAGGCGGCCATATGAACGTTGCGGGCGCCCAGATCGAGGATGCTTCGATGGATAAGGCCATGGATATGGTCAAAACAGTACTTTACAACATGAAGACAGGAGGAGAACTGTAATGGAGATCATACTTTTACAGGATGTAAAATCACTCGGCAAGGCCGATGAAATAGTAAAGGTTAAGGACGGCTACGGAAGGAATCTTATCGCAAAGCAGGTTGCGCTTGAAGCAAACCCCAAGTCGCTTAACGACCTTAAGATAAAGAAGAAAAACGAGGCAAGGATAGCGGCAGAGCAGCTTGCCGAAGCTCAGGCCCTTGCAGAAAAGATAAACAAGTGCGAGGTAAGCGTTGGGATAAAGACCGGCGAGAACGGAAAGGTTTTCGGATCGATCTCCGCCAAGGAGGTTGCAGAAGCGCTTAAGAGCCAGAAGGGCATTGACATAGACAAGAAGAAGCTTGTTATGCAGCCCTTTAAGAACATGGGAAGCTTTACCGCCACTGTAAAACTTCACCCCCAGGTCAGTGCCGAGCTGGCGGTGAAGGTTGTTGAGGAAAAATAATGGATGAGAATCTTGTAAAAAGGATAATGCCTCACAGCGAGGAGGCCGAGGCTTCCGTTATCGGGTCAATGCTGATGGACAGGGATGCGGTTTCCGCAGCCATGGAAATGCTCAACAAGGATGATTTCTATGAGAGCAGGCTCGGCGTTTTCTTTGAAGTGATCACGAAGATGTTCAACGAAAATGCCACCATAGACCTTGTTACCGTCCAGAACAGGCTCAGGCAGACCGATCTTCCGGAGGAGTATTATTCCCTGGATTATATTTCAAAACTGCTTGACACTGTCCCCACCTCGGCAAACGTTAAGACCTATGCTGCCATAGTAAGGAACAAATCGCTGCTCCGCCAGTTCATCCGCACCAGCGAGGGGCTTTGCGGAGTGTGCTATCAGGATAAGGCCAGCAGCGAGGAGATATTTGCGGACGCCGAGAAGAAGATTTTTGAGATTTTCCAGAAGGGCAACAGCGCCAAGGATTTTACTACGATCGACAAGGTAGTGCTTGAAAGCCTTTCGACTATTGAAAAGGCGGCAAGGATGGGAGGCTCGGTAACGGGCGTACCGACGGGCTTTTTGGATCTTGACTATATGACGGCCGGAATGCAGCCTTCGGATCTTGTGCTTATCGCAGCACGTCCTTCAATGGGTAAGACGGCCTTCGTTCTTAACGTGGCAGAGCATATGGCGGTCAAAAATGATTACACCACCTGCATATTTTCCCTCGAAATGTCGAAGACCCAGCTCGTAAACCGTATGCTTTCGATGCATTCGCGCGTGGATGCGCAGAACATAAGGACCGGTAAGCTCGACAATTCGGAGTGGAACGATCTGATGGAAAGTGCCAGGGTTATCGGAAGCTCCAACCTGATAATTGACGATACTCCCGGCATTTCGGTTGCGGAGTTAAGGTCCAAGTGCAGAAAGATGAAGCTCGAAAACGATCTGAAGTGCGTGATAGTCGACTATCTGCAGCTGATGACGAGCGGAAGAAAGAATGAGTCAAAACAGCAGGAGGTTTCCGAAATCTCGAGATCGTTAAAGTCGATAGCCAGGGAGATAAACTGCCCCGTTATCGCGCTTTCCCAGCTTTCACGTGCGGTTGAAAGCAGGGATGACAAACGCCCGATGCTTTCGGACCTGCGTGAATCGGGAGCCATAGAGCAGGATGCCGACGTGGTTATGTTCATTTACCGTGACGAATACTATCATAAGGATACCGCGCATCCCGGCGAGGCTGAGATCATCATCGGTAAACAACGTAACGGCCCGACGGGAACCGTGTTCCTTAAGTGGCTGCCGGAATATACGAAATTTGCAAATCTGCAGAAAAAAGTGCAGACAGGAAAGGATTAGTAATGCTTGAACTTCGGAATATATCCTTTGAGGTTCCCGAAAACAAAGGGAGCAAGGAAATAATAAAGGATATTTCACTTACCATTAACGATAACAGGTTTGTTGTCATCACAGGACCCAACGGCGGCGGAAAGTCCACGCTTGCAAAGATAATCGCAGGCATTGAAAAGCCGACGGCAGGCTCGATACTTCTTGACGGAGAGGATATCACGGCTCTTTCCATTACCGAAAGGGCAAAAAAAGGCATAAGCTATGCCTTTCAGCAGCCCGTAA
>DFFN01000218.1 GCA_002369525.1 Lachnoclostridium sp. UBA3775
AAAGAGAGATGCTGATATGGCGCTCTATTCGATGATAGAAGAGCTGGCACCGGTTCTTATCGCAGAGAAGAGACATATCTACAAGGGAGTTAGCCCGAACGTCGATTTTTACAGCGGCTTTGTATATGAGATGCTCGGAATTCCCAGAGAACTGTATACAGCCATTTTTGCTATCGCGAGGATCGCCGGCTGGTCGGCTCATCGTATCGAAGAGCTGGTCTGCACCGACAAGATCATACGTCCTGCATATGTCAGCATAATGGATGAAATAAGATAAGGCCTGAATGCTCGGAGAAGCAGAACAGGAGGGGAACATGAAGAAAAAACTGTTAATGGGGCTTATGGCGGTATTTTTGTTTACTGCCTGCAATTCGTCCGACGTAGGAGGAGATGACGCGGAGGCTTTGCGCGAGCTTGACAGAACCAAAACAGAATATGAAGCCAGACTGACCGAAATGGCCGAGACCGAGGCAAAGTTCAATGAGGCACTGGCTGAGCTTGAACGCAGCAAGGACAACGATACGCCGAAGGTCATAGAGGCAATAAATAAAGAGCCGGCAGTCTCCGGAACTCCGAAGGTCACACCCGGTGACACACCGACGGAAACACCGAGCGACACACCGACGGAAACACCAAGTGACACACCGACGGAAACGCCGAGTGAAACTCCGACGGAAACACCGAGTGGCACACCGACGAAAACACCGGTTGACACACCGACCGAAAAGCTGACGGATGCACCGGTAAAAACACCTGCAGCGACAAAAACACCGGTTCCGACAAAGACACCCGAACCTGCGAAACCTGCATTTACGATAAAGGAGCTCACCCCTGTAAATATGTATGCATCCAGGGCGGTAAATGTCAGAAATGCTCCGAATGTCGGCGGAATTATTCTGGGAAGTCTTGAGACGGGCGATGCCGTTACCGTAACGGGACAGTGTAAGGAAAGCGGATGGTACCGCATTTTGTTCGGAAACGGCTATGCATATGTAAGCAATTCATATATAATTAAAAATGCGCCGACACCGACGCCGAAGCCCGCGACCGCAACACCGAAGCCTGCGACCGCAACGCCGAAGCCTGCGACTGCAACACCGAAACCGGCCGCAACATCGACAACCAAGCCTGCGGCACTTACTTCAATAGTAAAGGTGAGTGTTCCGGCGGGAACCGAAAAGAAGACCATTTATGAACAGGCAAAGGTTCATTACAATACCTATAAGGCATATTACAACGAGGTTGTAAGGCTTGTCAATGTATTAAGAGCCGAGGCGGGCGTTGCACCGATAGAGCTCGACGAAAAGCTCTGTATCGCAGCCGGAATAAGGGCTATCGAAATGGATCAGAACAATTACTTCGATCACACAAGGCCTGACGGAAGAAGCAGCTCGACCGCAGTTGACGAAGTCGGGATCTACTGGTTCAGTTACGCCGAAAATATTGCATGGAACTACATTTCTCCCGAAGAAGTGGTAGAAGGCTGGAAGAATTCCTCCGGTCATTATGCAAATATGATAAATCCCAAATACGGAAGCATAGGCATAGGCTACAGCTTCCGTTACAACAACGGAACATACTGGGTACAGGAGTTTACAAACTGATATGGTACTTATTAGTTTTTACGGACATGACGTTATTAGCGACCTGATGCCGGCTTTCACCTTAAAGCCGGAGAAGATCTATATTCTCTATGACATCAGGCGCTGCCGTCGTTCCGATATCAAAAATCTTAAGGATGCGCTGATGAATCGCATTTCCGATGCCAAAGCGGTGTCGGTTGAATGCGATTCATTTTCCGTGAAATCGGTACATGCGGCGATTGCCAAGATAATGATGGAGAACAAGGACAAAAAGGTTTACATCGATGTGACCGGAGGTCCTGAGCTGATGACTGCCGCAGGCTGCAGCTTTGGAAGGGAAAGAGGCGCGATCCCGATCTATCTCGATCTCGATAAGGAAGTTCTTTTTGAGGTGTACAACGAAGCCGAAAGGTTTGAGGCAGTCGATATAAAGCTTGATGATTATCTGATGGCTGTCGGAGCAAGACAGTTTTCCAATTCTCATCAGCTGCCGCAAAAAGAGGAATATGACAATATCTGCGAAATGGCTGAGTACATATTCGACAATCTGAATGCATGGAGCAGGCTCGAGAAGTTTCTCGAGGCAGCGGTAGGCGGAGACGAAATATATGAATTCTGCATTTCAAGGGACATGTTTGACTGCGGATATGACAATTACAGGATGGTAGAGCAATTGCTGGACAAGTTCTGCTCCCTGGGCTTTCTTGTTGCAAAGTCAAGAGTCGACTATGAAATAGCAAACAGGAAATACAAGCAGTATCTCACAACCTACGGCATATGGCTTGAACTTTATATTTACATTAATGCCCAGAAGTATTATAATGAAGTCTATCTGGGATTTATCATCGACTGGGATAAGGACGAAACGGTAAAGTCAAACGATAATGAGATTGATGTGATCGTAATGGCCGGAAGCATGCCGGTGTTTATTTCCTGCAAGACCAGAAAGCCTGAGGCGAAGGATGTGTGCGAGGTCGGTTTTCTCGCAAACCGTCTGGGAGGTTCAAGGGCCAGAAGCGTGCTCGCGACGACTTATCCGGTAAAGGAAGCCGGAGATGCGGTCAACAGCATTTTCTCAAGACTTAAGAAATTTGATGTCGGACTGATAGAAACCAAGGATTTTAAGAAGAAAAAAGCCGGAGACATTTTTGCCGAGGCCTTTAAAAGTACCAAAACCGAGAGATAGAAAGAACATTATAAAGAATTTGAGGAAAAGAAAATATGAGCGTTTTCAATGTGGAATTGAAAAGGGTGGTTGACGACAGCTATGAGATTGAAACCGGCAGCGGACTTACCGATAATCTTATACGCGATCTAAAAGCAGGACTTGTCGGAAAGCTTAAAAAATTTGCGCTGATAACCGATTCGACGGTTAAGGACTTATATGCGGCGGAAATATTCCGCAGGATGATCGAAGCAGGCTTTTCGGGGGAAATGTTTGTGTTTCCTGCCGGAGAAAAGAGCAAAACGAGGCAGACCAAGGCAGAGCTTGAAGACCGAATGATCGATGCAGGCTTTAAAAGAGACTGCTTTGTACTTGCCGTCGGCGGCGGTGTCGTTACCGATATCGCGGGCTTCCTTGCCGGAACCTACGGACGCGGAGTGCCTTTCATCAATTATGCCACAACTTTGCTTGCGGCGGCCGATGCGTCGGTTGGCGGAAAAACTGCGGTTGATACACCGGTGGCTACAAATCTTATCGGACTTTTCAACCAGCCCAAAAAGGTTTATATCGATGTTGCATGCTGGAAAACCCTTCCCGGACGCGAAATATCAAGCGGACTTGCGGAGACCATAAAGCATGCCTGTCTTGCCGATAAGGAATTCTTTGAATATCTTGAAAGTCATATCGAAAAAATCATGGCGCTTTCCGATGAAGAATGTGAGCATATTTCCGCTAAAAACTGCGAAATAAAATATAGAGTAGTAATGAAGGATGAGAGGGAGTCGGGACTTCGTGAAATACTGAACCTCGGACATACTGTCGGACGCGCGATAGAAACCGAAAGCGATTACAGGCTGCTTCACGGCGAAGCTGTCGCAATCGGCCTGGTCGCAGAATGCGCATTGTCGGTCAAGTACGGTTACATGAGCCCCGAGGAGTCACAAAGAGTAATAAAATTACTGGAAAAAGCAAAGCTCCCCACCAAAATCCCTTCATATATCGACAGGGAAAGGCTTGTTAAGAAGCTTTATACAGACAAAAAGGTAAGGGACGGAAAGCTTCGCTTTGTGCTGCAGAAGGGTATAGGCAGCATAGTTGAATTTGAAAGCGGAGTGTATGCCGCAGCTATACCTGAGGAAACGGCAAGGGATGTTATTCTTGCTATGAACTAAATAAGGGAGATTACTGAATGAGGTTTAAAAATGTCAGACTTAGGGACGTTTTGATAGTGGTTGCTGCGGTGATAATGATGGGTTTCACCATCTCTTTTCTTAACCGCTGTGCTTTCGGCTCCGATTCATACACGGTCGCAAACCTTGGAATTTCTTCAAAGCTAAGGAAAATCTCGGATTTCTGGACCCTGGGTATGTGGCAGGCGACCTTAAATGTTGCGATACTTGCCGGAATCATGCTTTTTGACCGTTCGCAGATCGGTTGGGGAACAATTGCCAACATGTTTCTTGTGGGCTTTTCCTTCGATTTTTTCACAAAGGTGGAAGACAAGCTGCTTCCTTCGTCAATCTTAAGGGAAGACGGTGTGTTCAGCTCAATGACCGTAAGGATCGCAGTGGTGATACCGATGCTGATACTTTTTATCTTTTCGGCGGCGGTCTATATGACCATGCAGCTCGGTACCTCGCCTTATGATGCGATACCCTATCTTATCTGCAAGCATAATGAAAAGATACCCTTCAGACCTTTACGTATCGCCTATGACAGCGCATTTGCGGTAATAGGTTTAATACACGGTCAGAAGCTTGGCTTTGTCACCATAGCAATGTGTATATGTCTCGGACCGGCCATAACATGGGTCCATGACAATGTAATAGTAAAAATAGTAAAGAAAAACGAAAAGGACAGTAATGGAGAGTAAGATAGAAAACCTGTCTACAAAAAAACTGCTGGCAAGGATCGGTGTGAGAACGCTGATGTTCATTTTGTGCGTTCTTTTTATCTGGATTTTCTTCAGGACCGGACTGAGATATTTCACGCCGTTCATTGTTTCATACATAATTTCCTACCTTATCCTGATTCCGATAATCAAAAAACTGTCGGTAAGGCTTCGCAAGATGTGGTCTATCGTGTTTGTTGTCGTGATCATGGGAATTACGCTTCTTGCGATGGGAGCCGTCACATACTTTGCGGTGCGTGAAGGTTACAATTTTGTAAAGAACTGGGATAATCACAGGGAAGGAATATATAACACGATAGAACGTGCGGCGGATTTTGTCGCAAAGAGAAGCAGTCTTAAGACCGAAAATATAATGGAGAAGGTCTCCAAGATCGAGGACAGGATAACAGAATGGGTCAAAAACGATCTGCCCAGGAGGGCGCCGCATTATGCCGGCAAGGTCGGTGTTTATCTGCCTTCGGTCGGAAGCTATCTGATGGCATTTCTGTTCTTTTTGATAGCGACCTACTTTATATGTGCTGATTTCCCGAATATAAACGAGCATCTGAAAAAGGTTGTTCCGAATTCCCTGAGACCGAGGTTCCACCAGATTCAAAGAGCGGCAGGACATGCAACCTTCGGATATCTGCGGGCGCAGATCATACTTTCATCGATAATCGCTTTGATCTCATTCGTTGTCTTTCTGATCATGCACCAGAAATATGCGCTTTTCTTCGCGCTTGCGGTCGGGATCATCGATTTCATCCCGATGCTCGGAAGCGCTGTGGTGCTGCTGCCGTGGTCCGTTATACTGATAATCTCGGCCAACTACCGTAAAGCCATAGTATATCTGGCACTGTGCTTTATACTTTTCATGTTCAGAAGAATTACCGAGCCCAAGTTTGTGGGTGACCAGACGGGACTTCACCCTTTGGTAAGCCTGATGAGCCTGTATGTCGGCATTAAGCTCGGCGGCATCTTCGGAATGATAATTGCACCGATACTCTGCCTGATAGTCGTGGAACTCATCAGGGCCGGCTTTTTCGGAACGACCTATAACGATTTTACCGAACTGATACGGCGTATCATGGTCTATACGGAGATGCTTGACAGACCTGAGAACGAACAGAAGACAGACAGTAAAAAAGATGCGGAAGAGGAGAACGAAGAATGAAGAAAAGAATAGTAAAATATAAGTCTGACATAGACGAGCTTCTCAAAAATCCTCCCGGGGATACAAACTGGGATGAGGAGATAAAAAAGCATCTTATCCAGCTTGAGTTTTTCAAACATGAAAGGCACATGCATCTGATAGTGATGTTCCTGTTTGCCATGATGTGCTTTTTCACGGTGCTTTCGTGCGTCGATAATCCGATGCTTGAAAAGGCTGTGATATTCGGGGCGCTGATGATACTGATGGTCCCGTATCTCATGCACTATTATCTTCTGGAAAACAGCGTGCAGTATATGTATACTCAATATGACGAAATGCTTAAGCGTTCGGAAATTCAGAATAAAAACAAGCAAAAAGGAGAGTAATTAAAATGAGCGATAACAACCAGGAAGTCAACAGTTCAAATTGTACCCACGACTGTTCAAGCTGCGGGGCAAGCTGTTCCGAGAGGACGGCAGAGGATTTAAGAGCAAAGCTCCGTCCCGAAGCAAAGGTGGGCAAGGTATATGCGATAGTCAGCGGCAAGGGAGGAGTAGGAAAATCCTTCGTTACCTCATTTCTTGCGGTGCTTTCAAAAAGATCCGGAAAGAATTCGGCAATACTTGATGCCGATATCACGGGACCTTCGATACCCAAGGCTTTCGGAATCAATTCCCCGGCTCTCACAAATGAAGCCGGAGACGCAATACTTCCGCTGAAAACAGAAACCGGAATACAGATGATAAGCGTTAACAATCTGCTTCCCGCAGACGACATGCCGGTGCTCTGGAGAGGACCTGTCATCGGCGGAACCGTTAAGCAGTTTTGGACCGATGTTCTTTGGGAAGACGTAGACGAGATGTTCATCGATATGCCTCCGGGAAC
>DFFN01000203.1 GCA_002369525.1 Lachnoclostridium sp. UBA3775
CCGCAGTTTCCCTTCTGGGACCGATGGTGAACATCATACTCTTATTTGCCAGCTTCATATCCATCGGCGGCCAGATAGTATGTTCCCATAAAATCGGAAAGGGCGAGAGGCAGAAGGCTAATGCGGTATTTACCTTTTCTGTGGTTTTTGGGCTTGGGATAGCCGCATTGTTTCTGCTTTTGTGTGTTTTTGCACCTGAGATATTATTCCGTATCTGCGGTATCAGGGGAAGCAGGCAGCCGGAAATCTTTGGGTATATGCTGAAATACATGAAGGGATATATTATCGGCATTCCTGCCGTGATACTTGTGCAGATACTGAGCCCCTATATGGTGATGGATAACGGCAAAAAGCTGATAACGATATCTGCGGTAGTGCTGTGCGTTTCCGATGTGACGGGAGACCTTTTAAATATTTTTGTGTTTCACGGAAAGATATTCGGAATGGGGCTTGCCACCTCTGTAGCTATGTGGCTGCAGCTTACTGTACTGATGACGCATTTTATCAGAAAAAAGGGTTATTTCAGGTTTACGCTTAAAGGTATGGGAACCGGTGAATTCAAGGATATCGTAAAGTGCGGTTCTGTTTCGTTTGTTAAAAAGCTTGCTGTCATCATAAGGGATATAGCTACCAACAGGATAAACCTTGTTGTTGCCGTGAGTACGGCAGCCGTGGCGGCAAAGGGAATGCAGAGTGATCTTAACATGCTGATGTTCTGTATCAGTATCGGTATCGGAAGGACGCTTCTTACTGTGTCATCGATGTATTACGGAGCATCCGATAAAGAAGGACTTAAAAGAAGCTTTGGTTATGCAATCAGGCTTTGTGTAAAGGTAACCCTTGCAGCCGGAGTGATCCTGTTTTTTGCGGCTCCGTTCATTGCAAGTATCTATACTTCCGACCAGGAGGTTACAAGGCTGTCCGTGTTCAGTATTCGCTGCATGGCATTAGGCCTTTCGCTTGACGGCATTACCGAGATATACCAGGACTATCTGCAGGGAATACAGAACAGAAAGATGGTAAATATATTTTGCTTTGTAGAACGCCTTTTTGTACCGATAATCACGGCAGCAGTTCTCGGAAAAATCTTTGGTTCTGAAGGCATCATGGCAGCGGTGGCTGTCGGAAAGGTCATCCTTATCCTTGGCATGTTTTTGTATCTTTGCATACGAAACCACGGCATACCGAAGCACACGGAGGACTATATGTTCCTTGAAAAAGGTTTCGGCGGAAGAAAGGAAGACAATATAGATGCCCATATATACAGCATGGAGGATGTTGTAAGCGAAAGTGAAAGGGCTTGGCAGTTCTGCCTTGAGCATGGTGTCAGTGCAAGACAGGCAAGGCTTATGTCTCTTTTTGTCGAGGAAATGGCCGGAAACATAGTGGAGCACGGAAAACCCCGGAATAAAACCGGAATCTGTGTGGATTACAGGCTTTATGCCGATAAGAACAGGATATCACTTTGCCTGAGGGATTTCTGTGAACAGTTCGACCCTATGAAATACTATGAAATACACAACGATACGGAAGAAAACATAGGAATACGCATGGTAATGAATCTGGCAAAGGATATCAGATACATATATACTTTCAATACTAATTGCCTTTACATAAATCTGACAGCGGAGTTGGAAGCTAATGAATGAATATCTTCTTGAGAAAAAACTGAAGGAACAGTCACCTGCCCTTCACAGACAGATGAGGGATAATGTGGCGGTTCTGAACAAAATGCTGGAGTCGTTTTTGTCATGGTTCCCGGATTTTACGGACCATTCCGCCCTTCACAGCATGGATGTTCTGGAATACTGCAATCTTATTCTCGGACAGCAGGTAGAGTTTTTAAGTGCGGAGGAGTGCTATGTGCTGATCATGGCCTGCTATCTTCACGATGTGGGACTCACCATAAACCGGAAGGATTATGAAATCTTTCTTAAAGAGCTGGGACTTGAGTCTTACCGTAAGGACCATCCCGAGATGGAGAATGCAGATATAATCAGGGAATTCCATCATGAATTCAGCGGCGTTTTTATCAGAAAATATGCAGGATTGTTTGATTTCGCTTCAGAAGAGCAGTTGTTTGCCATTATACAGATTTCAAGAGGTCACAGAAGAGTCGACCTGTTTGACGAAAAAGAATATTACGATATCAAAACAAAGGACGGAGTGATCAGGACCGCATTTTTGTCTGCGGTAATCCGTCTTGCCGATGAAATCGATATCGGAGCCAACAGAAATCCCGAATTACTCTTTGATACTTCACGCCTTACAAAGCAGAAGGATATTGACAGCTTTGCGGTACACAAGTCCATAAGGACTGTAGATGTGCTTAGGGATAAGATAGTGATCGGAGCAAAATCGATTGAAGACAGGATCACTCCGATGATAGAGAGTACGGCGGAGAAGGTGCAGAAAACACTGGATTACTGCAGGAAAGTTGCCGAAAAGAGATCGGATCTTCGTATATTCCAGAAAAATATTGTGATTGAAAATCTTGATGGTATCCGGATACCGCTTAAGGGAAGGATAGATTCGGACAATGCAGCGGAACTTGCCGGGCAGATAGATGAAATCCTTGAAAGGACAGGAGAGAAAAATCCGGTATTTGATGCGCAGGAGCTTAGTTATGTTTCAAGTGCGGGCCTCAGGGTGCTCATGGGCGTAAGAAAGAAAACCGGAAAGAACCTTGTCATAGAAAATGTGTCGCGAGATGTCTATGAAATATTTGAAATGACAGGCTTTACGGAACTCTTTGACGTGCGTAAAAAAATGAGGGAAATATCGGTAGACGGCTGTGAGGTTATCGGAAAAGGGTACTATGGTACGGTCTACAGGCTTGATGCCGATACCGTCGTTAAGGTGTATAATTCACGTGATGCCCTTGCAATGATAGAGAATGAACAGCGTCTGTCGAAGGCGGCATTTTTAAAGGGTATTCCGACTGCGATACCATATGATATCGTAAAGGTCGGCGATCTGTACGGTTCGGTGTTTGAACTGCTTGATTCCACGACCTGTACAAAGTGGCTTTGTGATTCTCCGGACGAGCTTAAAAATGTGGTGGAAAGCTATACCGCGCTTCTTAAGCTGATGCATTCGACTAAGATGGACAAGGGATGCTGCCCTTCGGCAAGAAAGAGGTTCATAGGTTATGTTGAAACCGTAAAGCATACGCTTCCGGAGGATAAATATGAGCGTCTTAAGATGCTCGTCGAGGCGGTACCTGAGAGCCTTAATGCAATACATGGGGACTGCCATATGAACAATATCATACGCACGGGCGGTGAGCTGATGATAATAGATATGGATACCATGGCAGCCGGAAATGCGGTGTTTGATCTTGCGGGAGTCTTTTTCAATTATAAGTGCTTTGAAGAGGACGAGCCCGGAAATACAGAAAGGGTACTCGGCATTTCAGCGGAAACAGCGGACTATATATGGAATGAGGTCATCCGTTTATACTTTGAGGACAGGGATGAGAAAACGCTTGAGTCGCTAAGGAACCGTATCATGCTTGTCGGCTGGCTGCAGTTTTTGTACCGCATGGAAACGGATTTTAAAGGAAGGCCGTTGTCCGATGTAAGAAGCGCCCATGCTGCAGAGCACATAGCAGAGCTTCTTGAGATAACAGAAACACTTGAAGTCTGAATGACATATATTTAAAAAACAGGAGGAAAGACATGAATTCAATTATCGACGATATTACCCTTGCAAAAGCAGGTGAAGAAAGAATCAGATGGTTCCGCGAGCAGATGCCGTTAATGGCGGAGCTTCGCAGGCAGTTTGCCGAAGAAAGGGCATTTGAAGGCAAAAAGATCGGTATCTGTCTTCATGTTGAGCCGAAGACTGCGGTCTGGCTTGACTGCTTCCTTGACGGAGGAGCGGAGCATATTACAATCGTTGGAAATTTAGGTACAACCAAGAAGGATACTGCGGCATTTCTTGCGACAAACCCTAAGATCACGGTTTATGCAAAGGAAAATGATACACTCGAGGATCATGAGCGTTACGCAGAAATGGTAATGGAGGAAAAGCCGGATCTTTTTCTGGACAACGGTTCCAATCTGATAAGAACCTACTTCAAAAAAGAAAGGAACTGGAAGCCTTTTGGTGCAAATGAAGAAACAAGGACAGGCAGGCTTCTTATCGACGATGTCGGAATAAAACCCACCTTCCCGATAATAGTAATTGATGATTCACCGCTTAAGCGTCTTCTTGAAAATGCAATCGGCGTCGGACAGTCGGTCGTTGACGGCTTCATGCGTGCAACCAGTACACTTCTTGGCGGCAAAAAAGTGCTTGAGATAGGCTATGGATATGTGGGCAGCGGTATAGCAAATAAATTCCGCTCAATGGGTTCAAATACCATGGTCTACGACATCGATCCCGTCTATCTTCTTAAGGCAAAGGCAGATGGTCATACGGTGGATATGGATCTTGAAAAACTGATTCCCCAGGCTGATGTTATCATTACCGCAACCGGCAGGTTCCATATCATCAGAAAAGAACATATCAAACTGTTCAAGGACGGGGTTATGCTTTGTAATGCAGGACACTTCGGCTTTGAGATTGATGCGGAAGATCTCAGAAAAGAAGCGGACAGTGCGGAAATGCTTGACAAGGATGTGGAAATGTTCAGGTTTAAGGACAAGAGGGCATTCCTTCTTGGAAATGCAAGTCCGATAAACCTGTCCGTAGGAACCGGAAATCCGATACCGATAATGGATCTCGGACTGGGACTCCAGGCATGTTGCGCAGCAAGGCATCTTAAGAAGGATAACGGGCTTCCGGTTGAAATCCAGCCTGTACCGAGGGATATTGATGTGATGATATCGGAGAAAATGCTGGCCTTGTAAAAGTAACGATGGGCGGATGTATTGGGAGGACTTTTCATGGCAGGAGAAGGCAAAACCAGGCAGGATATGATTCTCGAGGATCTGAGGAACGGTCCGAAGACCAGGGAGTGGCTTGCGGAAAAATACGGGGTTGATATCGAGTCCATAAAGAAGGATGTAGGAAAGCTTTCCAAAACATATGATATTTCAAGACATAAGAAGGGAGTCGGATACACTCTTACTGTTCCTGCACAAAGTTCAGCAAAGGATAATAAGGTACTTCGCTCGGTTGAGGATTCGTACAGGACGGATTTTTCCAAAATGCTTTTGCTTCTGATACTTCAGAAGGAGGGCTCGGTCTACAATATCGATCATCTTACCAGAAAATATATGGAATATATAATGCCCGTGCACTATGATGAGCATGATCTTGTCGGAAACGCGGAAACCGAGAAATATAAAAATGCGGTTGTGAATGCACTTGGGTCGCTGGTACTTGCAGGGATAATTGAAAAGACTGCAGAAAATGAATATAAACTGACAAAAAAGGCGCCCGTATATGTAAACCTTTCTGAAGAGGAGGCTCTTGATATACTTGACAGGCTGCACGCCTTCGGTCCTTCTTATTCGTTTTCCGATAAGCTGCAGATAATTGAAAAGAAGCTTGCACATGCACTCGGGGAGGAATACCGTGAGGAAAACAGGGAAAATTTCGTTGTGCTTGGCAACCGGGTGAATAAAAAGCCTGAAGTGGAGAAGTGGCTTGACAGATTGTCGGAGCTTGATTATGAGCATTTTGCGCTTGAAATAGAATATGGAGATAAGTCTGAGATGATGATATTCAGGCTTGGACTTGTTGTTTATCTTTCGGACAACGACATGCTTTACTTTATCGGGAAAAAGGAAGGATCGGGCTACGATTATATCCTTAATGTCATGAAAATAAAGAATATCAGAATTGACGAAAGCATAAAGAACGATATATTTGAACTGCCGCGATATTTCGGGATGGCTGAGGAAATGTTCCGGATTTCCGTAGATCCCCTTATACATGTAAAGGTGGAATTCCAGAATTTCGGAAATATCGGACTGAAACTTGAAAACCTTTTGAGGAAAAGAAAAAATGCGAAACTTTATTCTTGTACGGACGGTAAATTTGAGAAGGGTTATATATATGAGGACGATATCCGCGGACTTAATGACTTTGCAAGATTCTTAAGAAAATTCGGAAGCAGTGTTTATGTTCGTGAGCCGGAAGAACTAAGGAAAACAATGGTCTTTTCGCTGAACCGTACCTTAGAAAAGTACAGGGAGGAGGGCCTTTATGAGTAGTTACGGAAGTAATAAATTTATCAGAATGGCAACCCTTGTTTCCTTGATGTCAAAGGACTATGGCGACGGATTTTCGGTAAGGGAACTGACTGAGCTGATGCAGGTCGATGAGGATACCATAATCCGCGATCTTAAGAATATCCAGGGCTATTCACTTCACTATGCAAGTGATGATGAGGAATATGAAGAGCGCGATGCGGGGGAGGAACTTGAGGACGGCAGGCTCGATAAGTGTGCCGGACTTTTTCTTGAGGGACCCAGAAGCAGAAATGTGCAGCTGATACTTGACAATGAGGAACTTACCATGCTCAGTGATTTCCTTGACAATGAATTGGGCAGAAAAGTGAAGAAAAGCAAGTCCTGTTACATTAAGAATGCTATCGGTTCTTTCTCCGACGAAGATATACAGCTAAGAAATTTTCTGTCTGAGAGGATGAATAAAGGAAAGAGCGTCAGCTTCAGTTACCTTGATAAAAACAAAGAGAAAATACAGAAAAAGACCATCAGGCCGATGAAGATCATACATAATGTGGACGATAATTTTATTTATGTTGTCGGGCATGATGAAGGACTTTACCGTTTTGACAGAATAAAGGACTGCAGGACGTCAAGTGAGATCTGTACACCTAAGGAGCACGTGGAATTTACAAAATATGACAGGGCATGGGGAGTGGAATTCGGTGTTCCGGTTCATGTGAAGGTAAAAATTCTCGATGAGGCCGGAGTTGTTATGCGTGTGCAAAGGGAGCTTGGCGACAGAGCGGAAGGACATGTCGAAAAGCATGACGGGTATATTATCTATGAGGATGACATCATAGGAATAGAAAAATTCTATTCATGGGTAAGAAGTTACGGAAGCTCGATGATAGTATATGAACCCGAGGAGATCAGAAAGAGGCTTCTTGATTCCATAGAAAAGAGACTTGGATACTACAAAGAGAATGAGTGAGGAAGTTTTTAAAAATTAAAAAAACTTCTTGACATTGAAAATGTTTTGTGATTTAATTACACCATAATTCAATATTTTGAAACCGTTGAAGTGGAGATAAAAATGAAAGATGCGCCTACAGAGAGCCGGGGAGCTGAGAGCCGGCGGTAAGCAGTTCATTAAATGGACCACTGAGGGCGCGGTCAAAGGCAAAGGCCGAGTATTCCGCGACGTAAGGCAGACGTTACCTGCCGGGAATATGATAGTATTCCGCTAAGTGTGTGGATTCCACAAATCAAGGTGGCACCGCGGTAAGTATATAACCGTCCTTGAGAGCATATAAATATGCTTTCACGGACGTTTTTTTTGTGAAAGCACAGAAAACAATACACCGGAGGGTAAGGAAATGATAGGTTTGGAAGAAGCAAAAAGAGTATCTGAGGGCTATAAGGTTGTGCCGCTCTCAAAGGAGATCATCGCAGACATAAGGACGCCGATGGAGGTCCTCAGGATATTAAAGGGTGTAAGCTCCCACGTATATATGCTTGAAAGCGTGGAAAACCAGGAAAAATGGGGCAGATATACTTTCCTGGGGTTTGAGCCCAGGCTCTGCATTGCGGCAAAGAACGGTGTCACAACAATCACCGAAGGCGACAGGGTGGTCAAAAGTGCCGAGGGGGATCCGCAGAAGTTTATCGAAGAGCTGCTGAGTGAATATACAAGCCTGAAGCTGGAAGGGCTTCCGAGCTTCACGGGCGGCCTTGTCGGTTACTTCTCCTATGATTATGTTAAATATTCCGAGAAAAAGCTTAAGCTTGAGGCTGTCGACAGCGAGGGCTTCGCGGATGTGGATCTGATGCTTTTTGACAAGGTAATAGCCTTTGACAATTTAAAGCAGAAGATAATCATCATCGTCAATGCAAAGACCGAAAAGCTTGAAGAAAGCTATGCAGATGCCGAGGCGGAGCTTTGGAGGATAGCGGAGCTGATCAGGAACGGAAAGCCGATAGAGGTTGAGCCGGGAATCATAAAAAGTGAGGTCAGGCCCCTGTTTAACGAAGATGAGTACTGCAGCATGGTTGAACGTGCAAAGAAATACATTTTTGAAGGCGACATTTTCCAGGTGGTTCTTTCAAACAGGCTTGAGGCCGATTATGAAGGTTCGCTCCTTAATACCTACAGGGTCTTAAGAACATTGAATCCATCACCTTATATGTTTTATTTTTCCTCTGATGAGCTGGAGGTGGCCGGAGCTTCGCCGGAGACTCTTGTCAAACTTGAGAACGGCGTGCTCCATACCTTCCCGCTTGCAGGCACGAGGCCCAGAGGAGCCGATGCTTCGGAAGACAAGAAGCTTGAAGAGGAGCTTCTAAGGGACGAGAAGGAGCTGGCCGAGCATAACATGCTTGTTGACCTCGGCAGAAACGATCTCGGAAAGATCAGCCGCTTCGGAAGCGTAAAGGTTGAAAAGTATATGGAGATACAGCGTTACTCGCATGTAATGCATATCGGTTCGACAGTCTCGGGAGAGATAAAGGAAGGTTTTTCGGCACTCGATGCCGCACGGGCCGTGCTTCCGGCAGGCACACTGTCGGGAGCACCGAAGATCCGTGCAATGGAGATCATCGACGAGCTTGAAAACAACAAGAGGGGAATATACGGCGGAGCGATCGGCTATATCGATTTTACGGGAAATCTGGATACCTGCATCGCAATAAGGCTTGCTTTCAAGAAAAACGGCAAGGTGTTTGTTCGTTCGGGTGCCGGAATAGTTGCGGACAGCGTTCCGAAGACAGAGTATCAGGAATCCATAAACAAGGCCAAGGCCGTTATGGTGGCTCTTGAACTCGGAGCCGGAAATCTGTAGGAGGTGCAAAATGATACTGCTTATTGACAATTACGACAGCTTTTCATATAA
>DFFN01000107.1 GCA_002369525.1 Lachnoclostridium sp. UBA3775
CAACAAGTATCTTGTTTGCGGTAAGGTCAAAATCCTTGCCCTTAAGGGTTCCTATGCCGCAGAAATAATTTCCTGCACCGCTGCACTTAAAGGTCATATTGTGAAGCGTCACTCTTGCGCTTCCCTCAAGGGAACCGATGCCGCAGATATTTGCCGAAGCGAACTTGACCTCTATCGTACAGGACGAAATGTTGATATCCGCAGTTCCGAAAATCGAGCCGATACCGAGGCAGTTTGCACCCGAGCCATCCAGTATGATAACTCCGTTGTGGACGCTTATTGTCTTTCCTGTCTTTCCGCCGCCGATTGCAACGCAGTACTCGCCGTTGGTGGTTATCTCAAGCTTTCCGATCAGGTCAAGGGTAATCTCGCCGAAAGCATTCTTGCTGTTTGAACCGATCGCGAAGCAGTCCCTGTTCTCGGCATGGATCGTAAGATCTCCCTTTCCGCCGATATAAAGCTTGGCGGACTCCGGAACATAGATCGAAGATTTATTGAACAGGTTCTTTCCTTTAAAGAAAAGCCTTACGTTGCTTCCGCCTCCGAGCAGTATGCCTGCCCTGCCGGGCTCGGGCTGGATATACGCATTGTTGAAATAAAGCTCGCAGACAGCGCCTTCCTTGATCGTGATCGTTGTCTGTATCATATGGGAAGCATCGCCCTCGATCCTGAACTCTCCGTCTCCGAGTATGATATCGGTATATCTTCCGTCTATTATCTTGTTATAGTCCATTATCTCCCCGTCAACAGGAGTGTAGACCTTCTTTATTATCTTGTTCGTCTCAAGGTTGATCTTCTCGATCTGATCCTTGACATCGGAGGCAATTTCCTCAACAAGCACGGGCTTGGGCATTGAAATGTAGTAGCCCTGGAAAAGATCGCAGCCTAAATCGATAAGGGTTTCAAGCTCCTCTGCGGTCTCAACGCCCTCACCGAGCACATTTCCGCCCTGCGAATGGATGTAATCCACAAGACCTGCCACCATGTTCTGCTTTCTGGTGTTGGAATCGATTCCTGCCACAAGGCTCCGGTCAAGCTTTACAACCTCGGGATTATATTTAAGAAGCCTTGAGGTGTTGGAGTAGCCTGTGCCGTAATCGTCTATCGCCATGTTGCAGCGGTTCTTCGAAAGACGTTCCATGACTTTTTCAAGCACAGCATCATCGGCATCGGTCTGCTCGGTCAGTTCAACGACCACCTTTTCCCAGATTTCGCCGTAACGGCTGCTGATGCTTTCAAAATCCTCCTCCGTCAGCATATGGGAAGGGATGGCATTTATGAAAAGCCTCTTGTTCTCAAACATATTCTGGTTCTCGCTGAGGAATCTCAGGCAGTTGTTGAGTGTAGCATACTCAATATCGTAAAGCCTGTTATATTTTCCTGCAAGATCAAGGATCTCAAGCGGGTTCATGCCTATATCCGAATCCGTCCTCATCAGTGCCTCGTAAGCAACCACATCGCCGTTTCTTGCCGAAATGATGGGCTGGAAATGGTAATGGAAAAGGTTGTTATCGATGAGCCTGATGAAATTGCCGAGTCTGTTATATTCTTTATTGTCAATGTCCTCGGCATTTCCCGAAAAGATTTCCGTGCTGCCCTTTCCGTGTGACATTGCGGTAAACAGAGCATAGCTTGCCGCATGCATGAGCCTTGCAGGAGAAGAATTGTCATCGTTCGATATTCCTGCCGAGAATGTCATTCCGTTCTCCGCAGCAAGCTCGTAGCCAAATTCATCCGTCAGCGGGCTCTTTGCAACCCTTTCACGCAGCTTGTCAACAAAAAGCTCGGCATCGCCCGTAAATCCGGGAACGAAGATCCAGTACTCGCTGTCGCTGTATTTGGAAAATACCGCTCCCTCGGGAAGCACCGAATTGATCGCCGTAAGCGCGGAATAGATGTAGCCCGCAAGCATTGACGGCACCTCCATGTTTTCAAGCTTTATAAGCAATAAAAGCTTGTTTTCGTCCGATTTCTGAAGGAAATCGACAAGGCCGTCACGGTCGACAAACGGAAGGTTTTCAAGAAACAGGTTGATACCCTGTTTTCTCTCAAGGCAGACTATGCCGGCCTCCGCCTCGCTGTTCTCGGCAATATAATGTATCCTTACGGTCGCATTCATGCCCGAATAATTTTTGATCCAGTTAAGCTGAAGCTTAAAGTCTTCATAGGACGGGATCGACGAAAAACCGATCATCGACAGGGCATTTTCGTCCGCAAGCACCATTCCTTTGTCTTTTATCAAAAGGAAACCGCCGATATCCTTTCTGACCTCGGTAAGCTTCTTCCAGCTTTTACCGAAATGTTCAACCCACTTTACATTATCATATATAGCCATCTGAACTCTCCTTTCCAATTTCAGATAACAATTTTCAAAGTTCAATTCTGACAACAAGAGCATCCTCGATCAGGCCGTAATTAAGGAAATCCACGGTGACGCCGTAGGTTCTCCGCAGTCCGTCGAAGCATTCGAATATCGTGTTGTCATTAACTGCCTTAACAAAGCTTTCATAAACCGCCCTCGAACCGCAGCGGAATTCCACGAAATGGTAACCCTCACCGTAAGCCTTTACGATGATGTCCGAAAGCTGCGGCTTTGAAAAGCTTGAAAGCGCAAAACCGTTGTATGTATAATAATTGTAACGTTCACCCTTACACTCGGGAAGCTTGTATGGCACATCGCTTTCATGTCCCGCTTTCATTGCTTTCTCGTCAAGCATGCAATAGGCAAAGCTCTTTATGTTTTTTGATCCCTGCGGATCGCACCATGTCACATCAAGCCCGTACCATTCTCCGTCAAGCTTTACATAGTTCCATGCATGTCCCTGATTCTTCGACACACCGGTGATGTAGAGGCAGTCGATACCCATGCTCTGCGCAAGATACTGGTAGGTTTTCGAGTAACCCTCGCATATGGCCCTCTTCTTTATCAGTGTTCCGTAAACATTCCTCGCATATTCTATGCTTATATCCTCGACACCCTTTTCATGTGACGAAATCGCCTGGCTGTCATAGACCGTTGTATCGATGATATATTCAAATATGTACATTGCCCTCTGATAATCGTTCATGCCCTGCGTATCCGTAATTATCCTGTTCTTTACCTGGGTCACGTCCGAGATCATCGTCCTTATCGTGTCCTTATCGTAGAGATAGGTGGGCAGGCACTCGGAAATTATCTTGCCCGAGTAATAGATCTCGCAATCGTTTCCTATCCAGAATATCTCCGGATAATCGTTCCGCAGGCAGGCATATACATTCCTGAGTTCTTCTATCTTAAGCTTGTATTCCTTTATGTCAATCTTCTTTTCCTGGAGCAGTACACCCAGGAGCAGCTTGTCGTATACACTTTTTTCCGAGCCCGAAAGCATGCTTCCCGCATACCTGAAGGCATCCTGATTAATGAATTCGCTTATAAAAGGCTCAATATCGGCACTTCTGAGTTTTTTTGAGGACGATTCCTTAAAAACTCCGCCCCCTTTCTCTTCAATATGCTTGATAATGAAGGCGGCTATGAGAAGACATGCGGCGAGACTCAGCAGAACTATTATTACATGATTAGTTTTCTGTTTTCTCATGATGGGCCTCCTTTCCCGTATTTTATATAATAACACAAAATGAAAAATTTTGAAACAAAAAAATAGTTTATTTGACTTTATCCCGTATTTTATATAAAATGAAGGCTGAAGTGACAAAAATCCCGAAAGGAGTCCCGGTTTGCTGACTTATACTTTGAAAAAAAACGATAAAAAACCGCTTTATGAGCAGCTTTATGCGGCGATCAAGGCAGATATCCTTAAGGGCGTGCTGCATCCCGGCGAAAGGCTTCCTTCAAAAAGAAGCCTTAAAGACCATCTCGGAATCAGCATAATCACCATCGAGACCGCCTATAACCAGCTTATCGACGAAGGCTATATCACATCCGAACCGAAGCGCGGATTTTTTGTGCAGAACATAATCATGCCCGGCGGCTTCGCAAAAGTCCCCTCAAAAGTTTCTGCGCCTGCCGTAAAGGCAGTTTCTCCGGACGCAGGAAAGCCGATCGTCGATTTTTCCAGCAACCGTGCCGATACCGAGCTCTTTCCCTTCTCCATATGGACAAGGCTTATGAGGCGGGTGATAACGGAAAACCCGGACGTGCTTCTGGAAAAAGCCCCCGGCTGCGGCATATATCCTTTGAGGCAGGCGATAGCAGACCACCTGCTCGGCTTTCGGGGTATGCATGTCTCCCCCGAGAACATCGTTG
>DFFN01000001.1 GCA_002369525.1 Lachnoclostridium sp. UBA3775
AACGATGGTAACGCACGCCATTATATAAGTGGACGAGCTCGCGATGAAAAATCCGCTTCGCGGATGCGCTCGCTCGGTGCAAACAGACTCTTCCCAATTCTTCGAATTGGGACCCTCCTTATGACGTTTGTGGATTCGCACGCGATTTATAAAATTTGCTTCGCAAATTCGCGTAGCCCCTCCTATCAACGATGGTAACGCACGCCATTATAGTTCGCTTCGCGAAGGCGTGCGAGTAGGTCATAAGGCATCTTCCCAACACTTCGTGTCGGGCCCCTCCTTATGACGTTTGCCGGCATGGCGGAATAGGCAGACGCAGGGGACTTAAAATCCCCCGGGGTAAAACCCGTACCGGTTCAAGTCCGGTTGCCGGCAGTATCTATAAAAGACCATGGCAGTTTGTCATGGCCTTTTAATTTTTTTACAGATTTTATAAATTTTATTAAAATATTGCTATTTGCAATGAATGTTTAGCGGCCGTAAAAGCATTTTAATTGATGTATTATCTTAGTTTTGTGGGATTATCTTATATAAAACACAAAAAATTCAAAATTTTGCTTGACAAATAGAAGAGCGATGGTATAATTAAAATATCTTAATTTTTTAGGAGGACTTTTCTCATGAGAAAGTTATTTACAAAAGTTGTTGCTGTTGCAGCAGCTGCAGTTATGTCTCTTGGAATCGTTTCTGCTGAGACGATTCTTACTTACAAAGCAGATGCTGATAACAAGGAAACTCAGGTTGTTGATTGTGCTGGCTATGATTCAGTTACTATCAAGGTTACCTTCAATGAAGGTGATGCAAGCAGTAACGGTGGCTGGGGTTGGAACAGTCAGAAGGCCAAAGATGCCGGAACAGGTAAAGGAGCTGATAAGGCTTGGGAGCAGCCGGATGGTTGGAATGCAGCAGATGGTGACTTCGAGGAGACACTTGATAAAGCTACTATCGATGATATTATTCCTACCGATGATGGCAAGAAGGAAGTTCAGCTTCAGACCTGGTGGATTGAAGAGGGCGAAGGTAAGGGTTATACCATCACTGTAGAAGGTGTTAAGGCTGCTGCAGCTCCTGCAGAGTCTTCATCATCTTCAGCAGAGTCTTCATCTTCAGCAGCAGCTGAGTCATCTTCAACAGCTCCTGATAGCGCATCTAAGACCGGTGATGCTACAAGCGTTGCAGTTCTTGCAGTTCTTGCAGTTCTCGCTCTTGCAGGTGTAGTTGTTACATCTAAGAAGCGTGCATAATTGAAATTCAAATTATGACATAAAAAATCCTGTCGCTTGGCGGCAGGATTTTTTTTCCTGTTAAATGCGGCTTGTCAGATCTGCCCTGCGGATGCAGAGGGCAAAAATGATAAGGTTTACTTCAGCACTTTAAGATAAACGAGGATTCCGATGATAAGAGTGATGAAGAAATAGGTGTCTGCGATCCAGAGGACAATTCTTGCCAGGAAGCCGATAACCGGAACAAAGCCGACAAGCCATCCGAGTACGGAACATCCGACCATGCCTATGATGCAGATGATCAGAAGCGTAATGAAAGAACTGTTGTCCTTTGCACCGAAAGACAAAGGAAAAATAGATTTTAGGATATCCATGTTTGAACCTCCGTTTTTTTGATTATTGCAACTAACAATTAAAGAAAGTCACATTTGACGTCATTATAGCACAAAAAAATTTCATTGTAAACAATCTTGGAAAAATCATGATAATTAAGGGCTTGAAAATCCCGGCCCGGTAATATATACTATAGTCAGAAAAAGAGCATAAATGGTATGCTTGTCTGTACCTTATATGCGGAAAGGATTTTATCATGGCCATATTAGACGATATTAAGGAAACCCTTACAAAAACCACCAAGAGTGCAATGGATAAGGGCAAGAAGCTTACAGATACCACCAAGCTTAAATCACAGAAGAGCTCGGCAAAGAAAGAGCTTACCGAGTTGTATGTAGAGCTTGGAAAGAGTTACTATGAGAAGTATAAGGATTCTGCTTCAGAAGAGGATGCGGAGACATTCGGAAAAATTGCTGCTGCAGAAGAGAAGATTGCGGATCTTGAAGCACAGATCAGGGCAATCAAGGGCATAGTTCTCTGCCCTGCATGCGGTGAGGAGAATGCCGCAGGCAAGAAATTCTGCGGTTCCTGCGGAGCTCCTTTGGAGTGATCCCGTAAAATTGGTTTCAGGGCCCCGGTTTCGGCTTTATGCTGAGGCTGGGGCTTTTTGTTTTGCCTGATTTTCTTTAGATTTTATTAAAACTTTTTAAGAACTTCTTAAGCATATTTACATGAAATTTTTCTTATGATAAACTTCAATATATTATATTGCATAAAGGAAACAGGCAATGATCAAGGTAAGCAATGCTTCAAAACATTTCGATAAATTTACGGCGCTCAATAACATGAGCACCGAAATAGCCGAAGGCTGCATATATGGTCTGATCGGCAGCAACGGCGCCGGCAAGTCGACCTTTCTGCGCATGATAACCGGCATATATCAGGCAGAGGGCGGTACGGTAGAGATCGACGGAGAAAATGTATGGAACAATCCGAGCGCCAAGAAGAAGTTCTTTTATGTGCCTGATGAACTGTTCTTCCTTCCCGGTGCGAATATGCTTCGAATGGCAAAAATGTACAGGGAGTACTATGAAAGCTTTGACAATGAGAGATTCACGCTTTTGACCGGGCGTTTCGGTCTTGATCCGAAGGCGAACATTTCTACCTTCAGTAAAGGCATGAAGCGTCAGGCCGCAACCATACTTGCTCTTTCCTGCAAGCCGCAGTACCTCTTTTTTGACGAAACCTTCGACGGTCTCGATCCCGTAAAGAGAAAGCTGGTTAAGGATGAGATAATTGAGGACGCAAAGAAAAGAAAGATAACGGTTGTCATAACCAGCCATTCGCTTCGCGAGCTTGAGGATATCTGCGATCAGCTGACCTTGCTTCATAAGGGCGGAGTCATCTTCGAGAGTGAGGTAAGCAATCTCAAAACCTCACTGTTCAAAATACAGGTTGCTTTTCCGGAAGCATTCGATCAATCAAAATTTGAAGGAATAGATATACTTGATTTCAATATGAAGGGCAGGGTTGCAAACTTCATCGTGCGGGGAGAAAAAGAAGAGGTTGTGCCTAAGGTAGAGGCCCTTAACCCCCTGCTTGTGGATGTGCTGCCTCTTTCGCTTGAGGAAGTGTTCGTTTATGAGATGGAAGCACTTGGTTATGCTTTCAAAGATGTATTGATGAATTAGAGAGGCGGTTGTATGTATATTAACAGACATTTTTTAAAAGAAAGCATAAGACAGACGAGGGGCATGGGGATTTTTTTCATTGCCGCCGCCCTGGTGTCAAGCTGCTTTTATCCGGTTCTTCAGCTCATCGATCATTTTAAAAACAAAGACTCGTCTTATGATCTTGTCTCTGTTTCGCAGATCGGGGAAGCGCTTCCCTATGTTTGCGTAATCTTTGCCATACTTTTCATAATAAAGCTTTTTGATTTTCTGTTTAAGAGGGGGAGCTCTGATTTTTATCATGCCCTTCCTTTTAAACGCCAGACTATATTTTTTACAAATCTTTTAGCGGCGTTTATATGGTATGCGGCCGGACTCGTCATTTCTGTCGGCGCTGTAATGCTGATATATGCGTTTGATCCCGTTATCGTGGTAAAACCTTCCTTTTTCTTTATCAGCCTGGCGGTGTATATGATACTGATGCTGCTTGTAAGCGGTGCGATGCTCGTTTCGACAAGCATCACGGGAAAGAAATCCCTTGCCGCAATGGTCGGTATGATGATAATCTTCCTGCCGAGGGGCATATTCTTTCTCGCTATTGAGACAGTTGCCGAGAAAACCTCGCTTATCATGTCTTCGGCAATAAAATTCTTCTCGCCGAAATACAGCCTTGCCTTCAGTCTGCTGATCGGTGAAGGACGCGGAGCAAAGGATCAGGCCTTTGCATTTATGCCGGGCATAATCAACAGTCTGGTAATGGCTGTTTTATTGATCCTGGCGGGAGCATGGCTTTTCACTATAAGAAAGTCGGAAACGGCCGAAAATGCGGTTCCGAACAGAATACTTGATGCTGTTCTTCAGATAAGCTATTCTATCATATTCTTTTTCCTGGCGGTAACCATATATTATGACCGGAAGGACGGATACGGCGATGAGGATATTTTCATCGCGCTGTTCTTTGTTTTTGTCGGTCTGGTGGTTTTTGCCCTATATGAGCTGATATATACAAAAAGCTTTAAGAAGCTTTTAAAAAGCCTGCCAAGGCTCGGTATTATCGTTGCATTGAGCATAGTTTACTATATCGTGATCTCGGTTTCGTCAAATGTTCTGCTTAACAAGAAAATCAATCCCGAGGAAATAAAGTACATTAAAGCATTTGATGAATGGGATGCTGTCTACGGTGGGTACAACGTAAACAGCTATGCATCGCTTTTAAGACGCGATATCAGATTTGACGATTCGGAGATTAAGAGCCTGATCGCCAAGGGCTATGAAAACCAGGCTGAAAACGGTGACGGTTTCCTGGAAAGATGGAGGAATCTGTCAAGCCCCTATCTTATCGCCTATACCGACGGAAGCGAAAATGTCAGATTGATTTCCCTGAGCGAAGAGGACGATCTCAGGCTTCAGGAACTGCTTGAAGCAAACAGCGAGTGGAAGGAGGCAGGTCTTAAGCTTCCGGAAAAGTGTTATATCAACAGCTTCAGGGAAAAGAAACATAATGAACAGATCTGGGACTGCTTCTATGAGGAGTACAACAAGCTTGACGATGAAAAGAAGCGCGTTGTAAGAGATGGCAGAAGAAATTCCGGTTATGACGTTGATCCGGGGAACTCGTACGACCTTAACATACAAGGCTACTACGGCATTATGGCTTACTCTGACAGCATGTCGATATATTCCTCGATAATGCCAAAAACATACGATCTGTACAATGAGCTTAACCATGAAGAAAATGTCGATGCTTTCAGAAAGGTGGAAAAATATCTAAAAGAAGGAGCACCCAAAAACGGAGGCGGCAGTATCGAAATCATGGGTTCGCACTATGAGTCGGGCATCAGCATCTCCTATGAAGTTGATAAAAAGGATATTGTTTATCTGACAGTAGGCTTCGACAGCTTTACAGAAGGGTATTATTCACATACCCTTTCAGGAAGCAGTGCGAGGGAGTTCGTTGACAGGCTGTTTGACTGCATAGATTATGAGACCATAAGATCGTCTTCGGAGGATCCTTATATGGACATAAGCTACTATTCATACTCCGGCTTGTCAAATAAAGATATAAACGGTCATATGAATGTGGGAATTGACACTGACAAGCTGAACGAGCTTGTGTATTCGCTTATAAATTCTGCCACATTTGACAAGTAATTGTTGAATTTTATGCGATTTCGTGATAGAATTTATAAGAAGTTTTAAGAGGAAGGAATTCACGATGGCGAAGATCGCGATTTTAACGGACAGCAATTCCGGCATAACCCAGGATATGGCAAAAGAGCTTGGAGTAAGTGTGCTCCCTATGCCGGTATATATTAATGAAAAGCTTTATTTTGAGGATGTTACCCTTACACAGGAGCAGTTTTACAATTTCCTTGAAATGGGTGTAAATGTGCATACCTCACAGCCTTCTCCGGGAGATGTGATGGAAAGGTGGGACGAGCTTTTAAAGGACTATGACGAGATAGTTCACATCCCGATGTCAAGCGGCTTAAGCTCGACCTGCGAGAACTCGATAATGCTTGCCAGAAATGACGAATATGTCGGCAGGGTTTTTGTTGTCGACAACCAGAGAATATCGGTTACAATGCTGCAGTCGGTGCTCGACGCAAAGAAAATGGCCGCACAGGGCATGGACGGAGCAGAAATAAAGAAGAGGCTTGAGGATACAAAACTCGATTCAAGCATATATATATCTGTTGACACAATGGAATATCTTAAAAAGGGCGGAAGGGTCACAGCCGCGGCTGCAGGAATCGCAACGATACTGAACATCAAGCCCGTGCTGCAGATACAGGGCGGAAAGCTCGATCAGTATTCCAAGGCGAGAGGAATGAAATCAGCCAAAAAGGATATGATCAAAGCTCTTAAACAGGACCTTGAGGGAAGGTTTAAGGATTTTGTATCTCAGGGCAGGATGAGGATTTATATCGCCTATACCAAGGACATTTCCGAAAGCCTTGTATTTGAAAAAGAAATAAAGGAAGCTTTTCCGTTTGTGGATTATGAAATAATCAAGCATCCTCTTTCTCTTTCGGTATCCTGTCACATAGGACCGGGCGCTCTTGCGGTTGCATGCAGCAGAATTCTGGTTTAAATTAAATAAGCTTTTGTAAAAACAACTCCGGATTTGCTCCGGAGTTTTTTGACGCCTTGAATATTGTCAGATAATACTACATTTGGTGGTGACTTTTATTTTTTTATCAAAATCTTGAATTTGGGGCTTGGCAAAATAAAATTTTGTGCTATAATGGTATCTGTACCGTATTTTGGTACAGTCTTAAAGGATAAACACAATATATAGGGGTATACAGCAGAAACCCGGAATTGAGGCAGAAAATGAAAATTATCAAAAGAAGCGGTGCGGAAGCCGCCTTTGACATCGAAAAGATCGTTGAGGCAATAAGGAAAGCCAACAACAGCGTAAAGGATTCCGAGAAACTTTCCGAGAAGGAAATCGAAGCGATCGCAGACAAGGTTGAAAGAAATCTTCGCGAGATGAGCCGTTCGGCAAGCGTGGAAGAGATACAAGATATGGTAGAGAACCAGCTGATGAAGTATCAGGCCTATACCATAGCAAGAAACTACATTACATATCGTTACAGAAGAGCGCTTATCCGTAAGTCGAATTCCACAGACCAGCAGATCCTGAGCCTCCTCGAGTGCAACAATGAAGAGGTTAAGCAGGAAAATTCAAACAAAAATCCTACAGTCAATTCCGTACAGCGTGATTATATGGCAGGAGAGGTTTCCAAGGACATTACCAAGAGATTCCTTCTCCCCGCAGATATCGTAGAGGCTCATGAGAAGGGTATCATCCATTTTCATGATGCGGACTATTTTGCACAGCACATGCATAACTGCTGTCTCGTAAACCTTGAGGACATGCTCCAGAACGGAACGGTCATCTCCGAGACAATGATCGAGAAGCCCAAGAGCTTTTCGACTGCATGTAACGTTGCAACCCAGGCCATTGCCCAGATCGCAAGCTCACAGTACGGCGGACAGAGCATCAGCCTTGCGCATCTTGCTCCCTTTGTACAGCTTTCGCGTGATAAATTCAGGGCTCAGGTAAAGGAAGAGTTCGACTATATCGGAAAGGCTTATACTGAAGAGGAAGTCAACAAGATAGCCGAAATCCGCGTGCTCGACGAGATAAAGAGAGGTTGCCAGATGATTCAGTATCAGGTGATCACCCTGATGACAACAAACGGCCAGGCTCCATTCATTACCGTTTTCATGTACATTGACGAAGCTCCCGAGGGAAGAACCAGGGATGACCTTGCTCTCATCATCGAGGAAATGCTCAATCAGAGGATCCTTGGCGTTAAGAATGAGAAGGGCGTATATATCACTCCCGCATTCCCGAAGCTTATTTATGTGCTTGAGGAGGACAATATCCGCAAGGACAGCAAGTACTGGTACCTCACCGAGCTGGCTGCAAAGTGTACCGCAAAGAGAATGGTTCCCGATTACATTTCCGAGAAGGTGATGCTCGAGCTCAAGGGCGATGTTTATACGCCCATGGGCTGCCGTTCCTTCCTTACGCCGGACCGCTTCACAGAAGCCGGCGTGCCCAATATCGCACATGCAAAGAACTATCAGCCAGGCAAGCACAAATATTACGGCCGTTTCAACCAGGGCGTTGTTACCATCAACCTTGTTGATGTGGCATGCTCTTCGGAACGCGACATGGACCGTTTCTGGAGCATACTTGACGAAAGGCTCGATCTTTGCCGCCGTGCGCTTATGTGCCGTCACAACCGTCTTAAAGGAACTCCTTCCGACGTTGCCCCGATACTCTGGCAGTACGGCGCCCTCGCAAGGCTTGAAAAGGGCGAGAAGATCGATGCGCTTCTTTACAACGGCTATTCGACAATTTCGCTCGGCTATGCAGGTCTTTACGAGTGTACAAAGTACATGACGGGAAAGAGCCACACTGACAACGAAGGAAAGCCCTTCGCACTCGAAGTGATGAAGAAGCTCAATGAAGCCTGCGCAAAGTGGAAGGCAGAGACCAATATCGATTTCTCAATCTATGGCACTCCTCTTGAATCCACCACCTATAAATTTGCGAAGGCACTTCAGAAGCGTTTCGGAATCATTCCCGGCGTTACCGACAGAAACTATATCACCAACAGCTATCATG
>DFFN01000002.1 GCA_002369525.1 Lachnoclostridium sp. UBA3775
GTATCTGGTCGCATCCGGAAACCAGTAATTGTAAATGTCGGTATCGCCTTTAATCCTCTGTATCTTGGGCCATATCCACTTAAAGATCGGAAAATGCATGTTGCCGGCTATGGATACCGCAACGGCACTGATAAGTCCTGCAACGGTAGATAACGAAGCCCTGCTTCCCTTTACAAACTTCCTGCCACGTTCTATGCTCTCCTTCAGGCTGTTTCTTACAAGATTCGAACCGATTGAGAAGGGCATGGTAAAACCGAAAGTCGCAAGAGTCATCAGGGAAAGGTTATAGCCGTAGCCCACTCCGACTCCGGAAAGCCTTGTAAGATAGGCAGAAATATACTGACCGACATAATAGTAATTGATGCTTTTCCCCGCATACCAGGTATCCTTGGGAGGCATGTATTCAGATTTGAGCATCGCGGTCATATAGCCGTAATCCATGAATCTTTCTGTTCCGTATGCCGCCGCTTTATAACCCTTAAGGTAACACCAGCAGGTGAACACAACGAAAAAGATCAGTTCGGCATTCATCATCGAAGAAACCTTGTCAAGTGTATATGCTTCCCTTAGACGTATTTTGTTTTCCGAAAAACGGTTTTTGAAATAGAAGGCGACAAAGCTTAAAACAACGGTTATCGCAACGCTTACCATGCAGTTTGCCCTGGTAAATTTCATCAGCCTGAAGCTTGACAGAAACCATATGAACCAGCCGGAAATCCCAAGACCCAGAGCCTTGCCGAACACCCAGCCGTTATCATGGAAATTCCTGAAAAGCATAAGCGCCAGAGGCTGGAACAAGAGCCCCAGCACAAGCAGAGTCAGCCACCATATGAGCACTACCGAAAACTCGTTTCCGCCCATAAACTTCATATTAAAAAGACATACGGGAAGTACGATCACCGCCATTTTTACGGTTTGTCTGACAAGTATGCCTGCAGTATTGTTAGTCTTACTTTCCACAGCTGTTCATCCTCTTATTGATAGTTCTGAAATCCTTTAATGCATTGAACCCTATTCTGATTATCTTCTTTATGTTAATGGAATTGACACCGCCCTGCCTCGGCTTAAAGCTGATATGCCTGTAGCATATTTTATAGCCCCACTTTTTCATTGCGGTTGCAATTATCACATTCGGAAGATTGTAGTCATCGTCAAACAGGCTCAGGCAGTTTTCAAGTGCCTTTGGACGCATAAGCCTGAAAGGTGTGTTGGCATCCTTTACAACGACCTTAAACATGCAGAAAATGACGGCCTTCAGGGTTTTTGTAACCACCACACGCGAAAAGCCGTCCTGTCTCCCGCTTCTTTCTCCGATTATCATATCGTATTTTTTTCTTCTTTTCCAGAATGCGTCAAATTCGGCAGGATCTGTCTGTCCGTCGGAATCGGTCTGGAATATATAGGATGCGCCGGACGCGATGGAATATTTATATCCGCAGATCACAGCGCTGCCGTGGCCGCCGTTGGGCTTGTCAAGCACACTAAGCCTTTCATACTTTTTTCTGAGCTCATGCAGTATCACAAGCGTATTGTCCTTGCTGCCGTCGTTTACGACAACAAGCCTTGATCCCTCACCGTATTTTAAGGCTATGTCATGCCATTCCTTTATTACCTTTTCGATATTTGCCTCTTCGTTATAGGCAGGTATCACAATATATAAGCTTTCCATAATCCTCCCTTACCTTGCCATGGCCTTTGTATCGTATATCCTGAAGGCCCATTCTCCTTCTCCTTCGGAATATACGCAACCGTAGGTCGATGCAATAACTTTTTCGTTTACTCTGAAATTCTCGCTTGTTCTTACAGCATTGTCTACAATTATGAATCTGATGTTGTTTTCTGTACAAAGCTCTCTCAGCACATCCTGCGAATCGGCTTCATACATTGCCTTAACCTGGGCTGCACGGTAATCGGTATCATAGCCCGCGCTCCATGCATAATAAGGCCAGCCGTAATAAAGCATTGCTCCTCCGAAAACCACATTGTTAAGAGAATACCAGTCTGTAAGCCAGATATCCCTTGCATTTGAATTTTCCATTACCCACTTAGTCACCGGATCGTCTACGGCGAATTTCATGCTGCCGCCGTTTGCCGGGGAATTGCGCTTTATAAATACCGAAAGATCGTAAACTCCGGTGACAGTCAGCAGCACGATCAGAACAAGCGCTATCATTTTCTTGAAAAGTTCCTTTTTGGAGTAAATGTAATAAACAAAGGCTGCAATGAACATTGTAAGAAGCATACAGCCCATCATGATATATTTATGGTTTACCGCCGTATCCGTGGTAAGCTGAAAGCACATTGCAAAAATGATAGGAGTCGTGAATGCAAACAATATCCAGCGGTAGATGGCGCCGAGTATCAGGGCCGAAGCGAAAACCAGAATTACCGAAATACCGAGAAGCGTTTCAATGAATCTTACGGAGCCGAAAAATGTTTTAACCTCCGCAAGATAGCCGGGTTCCCATCTGAACGAAAAAGCATTTGAATCGATAAAGAACTTTGACTGCGCAAAGGAAAGCCCGACTGCCGTCACAGCGGCAAGAAGATATTCAAGCCTCCTGTCTGCAATGAAAGCGAGAAAGAACAATACCAAAAGGCAGGCGATCACGCAGGCACCGTTAAAAAATGCACACATTCCGATGATAAGACCGACGGCAGCCGCTCTTACCGGTTTTCTTATCGCCCAGCCCTCTTTGTTCAGGTACATTTCTACAAGCACCGAGAAATAGGGTATTTTATCATTGTCTCCGTCCTTGTATATTCTTTTCACGGCATCAAAAACATTTTGCATCAGTATCAGTACCGCCAGCAAAAGCATGGTAAGACCAAGCGCGAGATGCCGCTGGTTTGCATAAACATTTAAATTATAAAGGCCCCAGTTCTCGTTTGCGGTGCTGCCGATGAATTCCGTGTTTCTTTCAAGTGTCTTATAGATATCCGAAAAACTGCCGGGTATCTTTGCGACAAAATCAAAGAAGCTTTGGCTACTCCTGAAAAGGAACAGAAATACGGCCAGCACGCCGACAGCCTTTTTTGTAAAGAGCTTTACGGTAAGGGTATACAAAAGCATGCAGGTGCTGACAAAGAAAAGTATGCTCGGGAAGTTAAAGGCCATGTCAAGGCGCATTCCCATATGCTCCAGATTTCCGACAAAAAACTGGAACATGAAATGATACTTGATATCCTCGCCCGCAAAGTGCGAATAGGTCGTCGGGAAATTATCTCCGTTAGAGAATGACCTTATCATATCGATATGGGTTGAAAAATCGCTGAAAACGGAAATTCCGATATTGTAATTGCCTTTCAGGAAATAAAATGAGAGAACCATGAGCAGTATTGCTATGGTAAGCGAAAACATCAGAACAACAAGCTCCGCCCCGCCCGTTCCGGCAAAGATTCCCGACAAATTCCGGCCAAGCTTTTTTCTCGTCATCAAAGCCGTGATGATTATGAAGAGCACGGCGGTGCCCATGACAATATAATCCGCATAAAGAAGCGGATCCGCAACACCGCCCATCGCATAGGCAAGAAAATACGTCGGCCATGCCATAAGCAGTGTTCCGCAAAGAAGACTTGCGGGAAAAACAATAAAAACGGAAGGTACAGAGATCTTCTTTGCACCCATGAATCCTTCTTCGGTATATTTAAAGATCCCCGGCAGGCAGAGATGACAGAACATCAGTCCTGCAAGAAGACAAAGGATCATATAAAAACAAGCTAACATACATTACACTCCGAAATAAAAACACTTACACTAGTATACCATATATTCGGTGTTACTTACAATAATATTTCTTTTATTTAACAATTCTTTAATACTTTCAATATCCATTGAATCCACTGCCATTTTAGCTTTTTTTAGCATTTCACCGTCGCGCAGGGGATCTGCAAGCACAAACTGTCTTTCCCCGCTCTGCCTGAGTCCGAAGAAATCGCCCGGCCCCCTTAACTTCATGTCCTGTCCGGCGATATAGAAACCGTCGTTTGAGCCCGCCACAATAGAAAGCCTCTCCTTTGCCGCCTCATTGTCGGCC
>DFFN01000005.1 GCA_002369525.1 Lachnoclostridium sp. UBA3775
TTGTGCACTATACCGTGACCTATGGCTTCGGCAGTTTTTCCGAGGCAGGACATTCCCTTTTTGAAGGAGCAATGGAAAGGGTGGCCTTTAAAGAGAAGACCCCGATAAAGGATTTTGTGATACTCAATGAAGAAAAGGCTAAAGAAAAGCTGAAGCAGGCGGTTGACGATCTGCTTGCCGGAAGCAGGCCGCTTGCCATAGATAAATACCTGGTTGTACGTGAATATTTAAAGCTTTTTTCCTACAGCCCCGAAAAGATAGCGTCAAAGAATACGGTGATCAAACTTATGAATGATCTAAGGGATATCCGTTTCACGCGCTTTCTTGTCCTTTCGGATGTCTGTAAGCTTGTGGATGAGCTTAATTACAATGAATATAAGAACGAAAACCCGAAGAAGCTTAATTTAAGGAACCGGGACAGAAAGTATATTTCGTCCGTTATCGATATACTGACACTTGACGAGGCAAAATCTGACCTGACTGTCTGCTATGAAAAGAAAGCGCTGTGGAACGGTCTTCTGCACCATATCCACTATAAGCCGGCAAACGAAAACGGCAAAAAGCTTCTTGCGGCTATGAGAAATAAAGGAAACGCTTCCGTCTATTCCGCATTTGAAAAGGAAATGGGAGAAGGCAGGATCCTTGCGGCGACGAACGTCTTAAGAAACGGTAAAGGCTCAGGTGCGCTTCTTCGAAAGATCGACTACATTTTAAGCCGCTGTGAAAGCAGGGATGAGCTTGACGAAATCCTTGGAAAGCTCGGAACAAAGAACCTGATCGTGCTGATCCAGCTTTATATCAAATATTCAAACCGGCTCAAAAGACCGGAGGATAAAGCATTAAAAATCCCCCGGACCTTCAGGTTTATTAAGCATGAAAAGCTTCAGGTGCATAATGAAAATCCCGAGGAGCTTCAGAAAAGAAAATCCTTTGTGAAGCCGGAAATCGCGGCAGCGGTTAACGAAAAGCTTTTTGAAAACATAAAGACTCTCCTTAAGGGCAGGCTGGGAAAGGTATATATCGATCCCGACATGGCAAACTATGCGCTTCCGCTTCAGGAAGCCGCATCCCAGGGCGGTTTTGGCGTGCTTGCCAAAGGCACAAGGCTTAAAATCGACATGAGCAAGAAGGTCAGGGGCTTTACCTATTGGGAGAAAGTAAACGATATCGATCTGTCGGTGATCGGACTGGATAACGAAGGAAAACAGTATGAGTTTTCGTGGAGAACAATGGCCGGAAAGCCTTCGCAGGCAATAGTGTATTCCGGAGACGAAACCTCGGGCTATAACGGCGGTTCCGAGTTCTTTGACGTTGATGTACAGCTCTTCAGAAAGGAAAATCCCAATGTACGCTACCTGATATTCTGTGATAATGTATATTCCGACCTGAATTTTTCACAGTGTGTATGCCGTGCGGGCTATATGATACGGGACATAAATGATTCCGGACAGATTTATGAGCCGAAGACGGTGGAGAGTGCGTTTGCCATCAACTGCGAATCGACCTTTGCCTATCTTTTCGCCCTGGATCTTTACAGCAGCGAACTTATCTGGCTTAACATTGCAAGAAGCGGAAATACACGTGTCGCCGGAGAAACACCGCTGTTTTTCCTGACTGACTATTTTGAAGTGACTGAGCTTATAAACATGGAAAGCTTTTTTGAAATGATGGCAGGCGAAAGGGTGAACGATCCGGCTCTTGCCGACGTGATCGTCACAAACAAGACCATGCAGGTGCCGGATGGCAGGGAAGTCATCAGAGAATACGACTTTGAAAAAATTATGAGGCTGATGAACCAGTAGTATGAAAGCAATCAGTAAATTTATCGGAAAATATATGGCGGTGCTGGTACTTATCGTAGCGGCACTGACGCTTTTTGCGCCGAAAACGGGCGTGTGGGTAAAGACGGAGTGGATCAACTACCTGCTTATGCTTGTCATGTTCGGCATGGGACTGACGATGAAGCTCGGAGATTTTGCGGTGGTCTTTAAAAGACCCAGGGACGTGACTGTCGGCTGCATCGCGCAGTTTCTTGTCATGCCGGCCCTTGCCTACATGCTGGGAAAGGCCTTCGGGCTTTCCGAAGAGCTTTTCGTTGGGGTAGTGCTTGTCGGCACCTGTCCCGGCGGAACCTCAAGCAATGTCATTACCTATCTTTCTGACGGAGATACCGCATTGTCTGTCGGAATGACAAGCGTAAACACGCTTTTGGCGCCTCTTCTTACCCCGGCGCTTACCTATCTTTATCTGAGAACCTCGGTAGATGTGGATGTAAAGGCAATGTTCGTTTCCATTATCAAGGTGGTTGTGGTTCCGATCGGTCTCGGAATACTGATCAACAGGCTTTTCGGAAAATATACCGAAAAGGCTAAGGATGCGCTTCCGCTTGTTTCCGTAACGGCAATCTGCCTTATTGTTGCGGCTGTCGTTTCCCATAACAGCGAGAAGATACTCTCGACCGGCGCGGTGATCTTTGCAGTCGTGATACTCCATAACCTGCTCGGTTATCTCTGCGGTTTTGGAATTGGCATGCTTTTTAAAATGGATGCTGCAAGAAAAAAGGCGGTTTCGGTCGAGATCGGCATGCAAAACTCCGGTCTTGCAACCTCACTTGCCTCAACAGCCTTTAAGGATATGTCGATGGCAACCGTTCCCGGCGCCATCTTTTCGGTATGGCACAATATTTCCG
>DFFN01000147.1 GCA_002369525.1 Lachnoclostridium sp. UBA3775
CTCCATAAATCGATGCGTAATTCCGATCCGGACGCAGCGGTTTACTGGCTTGCGAGAATGCTCGAGGCGGGAGAGGATCCGCTCTATGTTGCAAGGCGCGTTGTCCGTTTTGCAAGCGAGGATGTCGGTCTTGCCGATACCAACGCTTTGACTGTCGCGGTAAATGCCTACCAGGCCTGCCATTTCCTCGGAATGCCCGAGTGCAACGTGCATCTTACGGAAGCAGTGATCTATGTATCGCTTGCACCGAAATCAAATGCATGCGAGGTTTCCTACAATGCCGCAAAAGAGGATGCGATAAACGACCTTTCGGAGCCGGTGCCTTTAAACATACGCAATGCTCCGACGAATCTCATGAAAGAGCTTGATTACGGCAAGGGCTATATATATGCCCACGATACAAAAGAAAAAATGGCAAGAATGCAATGCCTGCCCGACAATCTCGTCGGAAAGGAATATTATCTTCCTGACGGGGAAGGCGCCGAAGCCGCCCTCAAAGCCCGCCTGGAAGAAATAAAAAAATGGAAGAACAATTAAAGTCTTCTCCCGGGGGGAAGGTGGTCCGAAGGACCATATGAGGGGTTTAAAAATCCGTCCTGAGGCAATACATAAAAACACGGAGGAGGAATTCTATAATGATTAACTTAAGTGAAATGTCCAAACTCGGCTTCGGCCTGATGCGCCTGCCACAGAAGAACGACGAAATCGACCTTGAAAGAGTATGCGACATGGTCGATGCCTACATGAATGCAGGTCTCAACTATTTCGATACCGCCTATGTTTACCATGGCGGAAAATCCGAGGTTGCCGCAAGGGAATGTATCGTAAAGCGTTATCCGAGAGATTCTTTTATGCTTGCTACAAAGCTTCCTGCATGGAGCATCAAAGACTATTCGGACCGCGACAGGATCTTCAATGAGCAGTGCGAAAGAGCAGGTGTTGATTACTTTGATTTCTACCTGCTTCACTCCATCGAGGACGGCTCAAACTACGATACCTATGAAAAGTTTGATTGTTTCAACTGGGGAATACAGAAAAAGCAGGAAGGAAAGATAAAACATCTCGGCTTTTCGTTCCACGGAACTCCCGAGCTTCTTGTAAAAGTACTTGATCTTCATCCCGAGATCGAGTTCGTGCAGATCCAGCTTAACTATCTTGACTGGACTAACCCCATGATCGCTTCGGGTGAGCTCTATAACATCCTTCACGAAAGAAATATCCCGATGATCATCATGGAGCCTGTAAAGGGCGGTACTCTTGCAAGCTTAAAGCCGGAGATGGAAAAGAAGCTTAAGGCGGTTAGACCCGACAAGTCCATCGCATCTTGGGCACTTCGTTATGTCGCAAGCCTTGACGGTGTGATGACGATACTTTCCGGTATGTCAAACGAGGAGCAGATGACCGATAACCTTTCAACCTTCACTTCATTTGAAGCTTTGAATGAAGAGGAAAAGAGAGTGCTCGATGAGGTTACCGCGGAAATGCTCAACATCCCTCAGATCGGCTGTACCGCCTGCCGCTACTGTACTGACGGATGTCCAATGGAAATCAGGATACCCGATATCTTCCGTCTGATGAATACGATAAGACTCTACAACGAAGGCTGGAGATCAAAGAATTACTATAACAACATGGTAAACGAAAGCGGAAGAGCAGGCGATTGTATCGAGTGCGGACAGTGCGAGGGTGTTTGTCCTCAGCATCTGCCGATAATCGAGCTTCTTAAAGAGGCCTCCGAAACACTTGATAACTAGGTAAAAAGCTCAAAGCGCATAAATAAGCCTTGACTTTTGGTCGGCTTTATGTGATAATACGTAAAGTGTTTTTAATGGGAAGCACACTTTTTGTGTGCTTCTTTCAGTTTTTGATATTAAAAGTTTTTAGAAGTATACAACAAAGGATTTAAAATGCCGGCATTAACTACAATTTTAAGCTTACAATCCGACTTTGAAAAGTGCTTCATCAGGGAAGACCGATACAAGCTGTTCCTTGAAGGAATAGGCGTAACGATAAAGATTTCGCTGCTTGCCGTATTTTTAGGCATAATAATCGGTTTCATAATCGCGATATGCAATCTTTCAAAGCTCAGGCTGTTAAGGATAATCGGAAAAATCTATACGGACATAATCCGCGGAACCCCTTCCGTCACTCAGCTGATGATCATATATTTCGTAATATTTGCATCGGTGGATATCGAAAAGTGGATTATAGCGGCCATCGCGTTTTCAATCAACTCCGGTGCCTATGTGTCGGAGGTTATACGTGCGGGTATCCTTTCCGTCGACAAAGGGCAGACCGAAGCAGGAAGATCTCTCGGCCTTTCCGGCAGACAGACTATGTTTTCAATCGTTGTGCCCCAGGCCATGAAAAATATCTTTCCCGCACTCGGTAACGAATTCATTACTTTGATAAAGGAAACCGCCATCGTGGGCTATGTCGGACTGATGGACATACAGAAGGCCGGAGACTTCGTAAAGAGCGCGACCTATGAACCATTTATGCCCCTGGTCGGAACGGCTGTCATTTACTTTGTTATGATCAAGATACTGACCCTCATTCTCGGCATTTTCGAGAAGAAGCTCAGAAAGTCCGATCAGAGATAAACGCAACGATTTTTTAAAGGTAAGCATATGATACAGGTAAAGAATTTACATAAAAATTTCGGCAAACTTGAGGTGCTTAAGGATGTAAATGAGCATATCGAGGACGGGGAGGTAGTGGTTGTGATCGGTCCTTCCGGCTCAGGAAAGAGTACTTTCCTGCGCTGCCTTAACCTGCTTGAAACTCCAGATTCCGGTGAAATATGGGTTGACGGTGAGCTGATAAACGCCAAGAACGTTGACGTCAATAAGGTTAGGGCGAAGATGGGCATGGTTTTCCAGCACTTCAATCTTTTCCCCCATCTGACCGTTATGCAGAACATAACCCTTGCCCCTGTAAAGCTTGGCAAAATGAACAAAGAACAGGCAATAAAAAAAGGCAGGGAGCTTTTAAAGACAGTGGGACTTCTTGACAAGGAAAATTCCTATCCGGCCCAGCTTTCCGGCGGTCAGAAGCAGCGTATCGCGATTGCGCGTTCGCTCGCGATGGAGCCCGAGATCATGCTGTTTGACGAGCCAACCTCGGCGCTTGATCCCGAGATGGTAGGCGAGGTTCTCGACGTAATGAAAAATCTCGCAAAGTCCGGAATGACAATGGTTGTTGTAACCCATGAAATGAGCTTTGCAAGGGAAGTCGGAACAAGAATACTGTTCATGGACGGCGGAAATGTGATCGAGAGGGGAACTCCCGATGAGATATTCGACAACCCGAAAAATGACAGGACAAGGCTTTTCTTAAGCGCTATAAAGCTGAGCAGGCTGAAATAGGAAAGAAAAACGATAGTAAAGCCGGAAACGGCTTCTATAATAATATATTTCGTGAAGGAGAGTAATCATGAAAAAATTCAGTAAGATTGTTGTAATGTTAATGGTTCTTGCGCTTTGTGTGGCAGCAGGAGGCTGCGGAAAAAAGGACAAGGAAAAGAAGATAAAATTCGGAACAAATGCAGAGTTCCCTCCTTTTGAGTATACTGCGGCAAAGGGACTTATCGATAAATATGACGGTATTGATATTGCAATTGCCAAACAGATCGGTGACGATCTTGACAAAGAAACTGCCATTGAGAACATGGAATTCGATTCGCTTCTCGTTGCTCTTAAAAACGGACAGGTTGATGCAGTAATCGCCGGCATGACCGTTACCGATGAAAGAAAGGAAGAAGTTGATTTCTCAAAGCCTTACTATACGGCAGTTCAGGTAATGATCGTTAAGGAAGATTCCGAGATAACAAAGGCTGCAGATATGGCTGACAAGAAGATCGCCGTAATCCAGGGTTACACCGGAGAGACCTGCGTAAAAGACCTCGGATTCAAGTATGAAGCATTCAAGAAGGGTACAGAGACCATCCTTGAGCTTAAAAACGGAAAATGCGATGTAGTTGTTCTTGATTCAGTAACCGCAAAGCAGTATGTTGCAGACAACGAGGGCCTTAAGATCGTTACCGATTCCGAGGCTTTTGAAGAAGAACAGTATGCTATTGCCGTAAAGAAAGGCAACAAGGAGCTTCTCGATAAGATCAACGAGTCGATCGACAAGATGATCAAGGACGGAACCATCGATAAATTTGGCGGCAAGTACACCGAAGCAGCAGAAGAGCCTGCGGAAGAATCAGCAAAATAACAGGAAATTGAAGTATGGAAGATAAAAAAAGAGGCTCTTTCGGAGGATCGCTGGGCTTTGTCCTAGCGGCTGCCGGAAGCGCTGTCGGACTCGGTAATATATGGCGTTTCCCTTACCTTGCGGCTAAGGACGGGGGCGGTGTCTTTCTTGTTACATATCTTGTACTGGCACTGACCTTCGGTTTTACGCTTTTAACGGCGGAAATAACCATAGGAAGAAAAACCAAGCAGAGTCCGCTTACGGCCTATAAAAAACTAAGCAAGAAATTCGGCTGGCTGGGAATAATCGCCTGTATCGTACCGTTTATGATCATGCCTTACTATTGTGCGATAGGCGGATGGGTACTTAAGTATTTTATCGCTTTTGTCACCGGACACGGCGAAGATGCGGCAAAGGACGGCTATTTCGGCGAATTTATCTCGTCAAAGGCAGAGCCTGTTGTTCTGACTCTGATTTTCCTCGGCATATGTGCATTCATCGTATTCAGAGGAGTAAGCGCGGGCATTGAAAAATCATCAAGAATACTGATGCCGATTCTTTTGCTTCTGGTTGTCGGTATTGCAATCTTTTCGCTTACCTTAAGCCACACCGGAGACGACGGAAAGACAGTTACCGGGCTTAGCGGATTAAAGGCATATGTCGTGCCGGATTTCAAGGGTCTGAAATTGGGAAAATTCTTTGAAATACTGACGGATGCTCTCGGACAGCTGTTTTATTCGCTGAGCATTGCAATGGGTATCATGATAGCCTACGGCTCCTATGTGCCGGATGATGCAAATCTTTCAAAATCGGTCAACCAGATTGAATTTTTTGATACGTTGATCGCATTTCTTGCCGGTGTAATGGTAATTCCCGCGATCTATGTTTTCCAGGGCAGAGCAGGAATGGAAGCAAGCGGACCTTCTCTTATGTTTGTTTCGCTTCCCAAGGTATTCATGAAAATGGGCGCAGTCGGTAACATAATCGGCACCCTTTTCTTTGCCATGGTACTTTTCGCGGCCGTTACAAGTGCCGTTTCGATACTTGAAGCCGTTGTGTCAAGCATTATCGATCAGTTCGGTATCGACCGTAAGAAATCAACACTTATCGAGACCGTTGCAGCCGGAATAATCGGTGTTATCGTTTGCCTGGGATACAACGTTTTCAAGTTTGAGATCAAGCTGCCGAACGGAAGTGTTGCTCAGATACTCGATATCCTTGACTATATCAGCAATTATATTCTGATGCCGGTTGTTGCGATTGTTACCTGTATACTTATCGGCTGGGTACTCGGGCCTAAGGTTTCGATTGACGAAGTAACTAAAAACGGTGAGAAATTCCATAGGAAAGCGGTTTTCATCGTAATGATCAAATTCATTGCCCCGACCTTGCTTTCGGTGCTTCTGCTGATGTCGCTCGGAATCATCTGAGCGTATTAATAAATTTCCGTAATTATTAATTTACAATAATTGACATTTACGCAATGAAATGATAAAATATTACAGATAAAGACATTGCATGGCAATGTATGTATTAAACAATAAACTCATCAGGAGGATACATATATGTCGATATTTACCGGAGCTGCGTCAGCTATCGTTACACCCATGAAAGCTGATGGAAGCGTTAATTTTGAAGCGTTCGGAAGACATCTTGAGGATCAGATCGCAAAAGGAATAGATGCCATCGTCGTATGCGGTACAACAGGAGAGGCATCCACGCTTACCCATGAAGAGCATCTCGATACAATAAAGTACTGCGTGGAAAAAGTTGCAAAGAGAGTTCCCGTTATCGCAGGAACAGGTTCAAATTGCACCGAAACAGCAATCTATCTTTCTCAGGAAGCAGAAAAGATAGGCGCAGATGCGGTACTTCTTGTTACGCCTTACTACAATAAGGCAACCCAGAACGGTCTGTATGCTCATTTTAAGAAAATTGCCGATTCCATAAAGATTCCGGTTGTGCTTTACAATATTCCCGGAAGAACAGGCTGCAAGATGAATCCGGAGACCATAGCAAGACTTTACAAAGAGGTTGATAACATTGTTGCCGTTAAGGAAGCGACCGGTGACATTTCCAACGTTGCAAAGATCGCACAGCTTACGGACGGTAAGATTGATATTTATTCCGGAAATGACGATCAGATCGTGCCCATCCTTTCGCTTGGCGGAAAGGGAGTTATCTCGGTACTTTCAAACATTGCACCGAAGGAAACACATGACATCGTTGCAAAATTCCTTGCGGGAGACACCAAAGGATCGCTTGATCTTCAGCTTAAGTATCTTCCCCTCATAAATGCGCTGTTCTGCGAGGTTAACCCTATTCCGGTAAAGAAGGCTCTTAATCTGATGGGCTATGAGGCAGGTCCTCTTCGCATGCCTCTTACCGAGATGGAAGATGTAAATGCCGCAAAGCTTGAAGCAGAAATGAAGAAAGCCGGACTTTTGTAATGATCATTATTCGGGGCGGTAAATAACCGCCCTGTATTCATATTTGGAGGTTTAAATGGTTAAGATAATTATGAGCGGCTGCTGCGGACATATGGGCAGCGTGATTACTGACATAGTTTCAAAAGATAATGAGTGTGAGATAGTTGCCGGTGTCGATCCCTTTGATAACGGCAAAATGCCGTACCCTGTTTTCTCAAATATCAAAGCTGTTGATGTTGAGGCGGACGTAGTGATCGATTTCTCATCGCCAAAGGCTCTTGACGATCTGCTTGCGGTTTCCGAGGAAAAGAAGCTTCCCGTTGTTCTTTGCTCAACAGGCTATACAAAAGAACAGTTTGATCAGATTAATGAGGCATCAAAGAGATGTACACTGCTTCGTTCGGCAAACATGTCACTCGGAATCAATACGATAATCAAGCTGCTGAAGGTTGCAACAGAGGTTTTTGCAAAGGACTATGATATTGAAATTGTTGAAAAGCACCACAGGCTGAAAAAGGATGCTCCGAGCGGTACGGCACTTGCTCTTGCAGATGCGATCAACGAAGTGCTTAACAATGAGTATGAATATGTCTATGACCGTTCACAAAGAAGCGAGATGAGACCAGATAAGGAAATCGGTATCTCGGCAGTAAGAGGCGGAACAATAGTGGGAGAGCATGAGGTGATCTTCGCAGGCCGTGACGAGGTGATCGAGATCAAGCATACCGCATATTCTAAGGCTCTTTTCGGAAACGGTGCAGTAAAGGCAGCAAAGTTCCTTGCAGGCAAGCCTGCAGGCATGTATAACATGCAGGATGTAATCGGATGATAAGTGCTGAAATCATATTTTGAAAAAGAAAGCCCGCAGACTTGAGCTTGAGTCTCTGAGTCTGCGGGCTCTTTTGGTATGTGATAAAGGATAAGTTGGAATTGCCGCACTAAGCATTTGTGTTATCGGAGGAACTGCTTTCGCTTTCTTTCACAACATTTTTTCCACCTTTATTTTTAATTTGTGATCTGCCGTCATCAAACTGTGACCAGTCACCCTTGAAATTTTCTCCGTTGAAATCCGGCATCTGCGGCATCTCACCGTCAAACTCGGGCTTTTGACCGTCAAAACCGGGTCTTTGACCATCAAATCCGGGCATTTCTTTGTTGCCGTCATCAGACCCCCGGTCTGCTTGGTTGGCTGAGCTATCATCTATATTCTGGCGGCCCTTACGTCCGCCATTCTGAAAATTTCCGTTGTTTTCCATATCGCCTTTATTGCCAAAGTTACCCTGGTTTCCGCGGTTACCGCCTTTACCGCCCATCATTCTGGGGGTGGGAATGTCCGAAACCTCTTCGCCGTTGATTATGATCGTTCCGCCGGTAAAGCTTGCACTGCCGTCATAGTCAAATGATTCTGCAGAACCCTGTGTAGGTACCGAAATATCGATCTTTCCGCCGCTTACGATAACGTTACCGTTTGCGTCTACTGCGTCAACGTCGCCGTTACCCATTGTGATCTTGACATCTCCGCCGGTGAATTCAACAGTAGGAGTGCCTACCTGTGTGCTTTTCTTGGATGCATTGATACCGTCATCACTTGCTGAGATATCAACGGTTCCGTCATTTATCTGAACATAGGTGGCCTCGATACCCTCGGCAGATTTGATCGTGAAATCGCCGCCGTCTATCACAACATAGGTAGTGCCCTGTATTCCGTCACTCTTGGAAGCAAGAGTGAAGCTTCCGCCCGAAATATATATGAAACCTTCTGAATCGTCCTCGTCATTTTCCGCATGAAGTGCATCCTTTGAAGATTCGATAGTGAAATTACCGTCGGAAATTCTGATGGAATCGTTTGCTTCAAGCGCGTCGGAAGTGCATTTGACGGTATATGTTCCGCCGGTGATCTTTAGATCATCCTTGCAGGAAATACCGTTGTCTGTGGATTCGATTGAAAGGCTGCCGACTCCGTTAAGTACCAGGTCATCCTTCGCGAAGATAACGGCGTCAGTCTTTGTGTCTCCATCCTTTTCAAAGCTTCCGGTAACGGAAAGAGTGTTTTCACTGTCTGTCGTTGTGATAAAACACTTGTCTGCATTGAGTACGTAGATTGCAGGCTTGTCGGTATTGGTGATCGATACGCCGTCAAGTACAAGCTGTACCTTATCCTCATCGCCTGCCTCAACCCTTATCTGAGCATCCTTGGCGCTGCCGCTTATGATGTAAACGCCGGCTTTGTCTATTGTTAGTGTTTCGCCGTCTTTTATGCTGAGGCTTGTTGCCTCGCTTGTGTCGACGGTCTGTTCAAGATCACGGTTACTGAACAGATCGGCTGTATCGAGAGAAATTCCGGTCGAACTTGCAATGACCTTGGAATCGCTTTCGTTAAGGGTGGTTTTCTTTGCGGAAGACGTGCTTTCCGAGACCCCGGACTCACTGGATTCCGAACTGCTTACACTTGAACCCGATGAGCTTATCTGTGAGTCACATCCTGTCATTACCGCAAACGACATTGCTGCTACGATTATTAAACTTGTTATTAAATTTTTCTTTCTCATGGCTATGGTCTCCTTTTTTGATGTTTTTTGTTTTCTGAGGCCATTATAACAGGGATTCCTTAAATGAACTTAAAGTAAAATAAAATTTTTGAAAAAAAGATTGTATGCTGACAGCATACCAAAAGAGAAATGATTTTGATAATATAACAGTAAAATTTGTAATGGATTAGGAATATGGATTATTTCTTGTCTTTTAACCGATTTGCAAGATTTATCAGTAATTCAATATCGTTATCGCTGAGACCTTTAAAAGCTTCGTAAGCCTTGTTGGCAGTATAAGGATTTTGTATGCTTTTGTCAAAAAAATCTATCGGAGTAATCCCGAAATAATCGCAGATCGCGAAAAACTCCGCAAGAGAGGGCAAGGCTTTTCCTGAAGTAATATTATTGATGTAGCTTCTGCTGTGTCCAAGGTCATAACTCATTTTATATTCTGAAACACCTTTTGATATTCTGAGTTGTGTGATACGATTTCTGACAAAATCTTCCATAATATGTTTCCTCCACGTAAATTATTATACTATTATAGTAAATATCACGTCAAAATGGCATGATAGTATTAAAAGAAATGTCTTGACAAAGGGTTCGGGGGGGTAAAATAGTATCAACAAAACATGTTACACCGGTTGCACTAGTCAACAAAAAATTAGACATCCACAGGTATACGAGTTTCAGTCGGAGGTGATAAAAATTGAAAAAAGGTAAAAATATAATCCAAAGAGAGTACGAGATATACAATAAGGGTGTTGATGCAGGTTACCGCAAAAAAACGACCGGAATGACCCAAACAATAGGAAATATGATTGCAAAGGTAGTTATAGGGGCAATCTTTATTGTGGCAGGTTTTGCGACACAAAGTTTAATTGGCTTTTTAATAAGCTTTATAATAGGTGTAGGGCTAATCGCCTGGGGGGTAATACCATATTATATGGCTAAGAAACAACGTGAGGCTGATGAAATAAAAAGTATACTTGCACAGCCGCTTGAGACTTATGAGGATGCTGAACTCAAAGCAGCCATAAACAGGATAGAGGAAAGTAATGCTCGCGAAACCGATGATCTAAAGAAGTATAAAGAAATGCGTGATTCCGGATTGATAAGCAATGATGATTATGATCAAAAGAAGAAGCAGATTCTAAGGCTGTAGTTTTAAATAGTTTTTGAGGGGGTGAATGGCATGCTTGTTATAAAGTCATCATTTCAAGTTATAAGCGGTGTGAAAGGTCGCGTCAGAAGGCTAAAAAAATCTTTCATTGGTACATTTGGTGACAAATATGAAAGAATGGTTAAAAGAGAGGATAAGTATTTTGAAAAGACCCAATCGAGAAAACATTTCTTTATTCAGAAGGATGGTCCGATTTATGCGGTTTACGACGATGATGAAGAGATTGTGTATACATTTAAGAGAAAACCTAATCTGCGCAAAAGGTCAAAACTTTTATTTAGTGTATATGATGCTGAGAATAATGCGGTTGCAAGCATAATCGATGCGGATAATATTAAAAATAAGGTGTTAGTATCATCAAGAATTGAAAGGTACATAATTGAAGACAAGGACAAAAACAGGTTTGTACTTTCAAGATACAAATCATCACAGGGATTGTTCTATGAAGTAGAAGCTTTGGAATGGAAAATTGAAGAAAGTCATTTTGGACGCGAATACACAATAAAAAGAGATGAAAAGAACCTTTTCCACATTGTCATGGGACGTGGATATGACAAGGAAACTTATTTTGTTGATTACGATGAAAAAGATAATATCATCACAGGGCTTTCAACTTTTATCATGCTTATTGATCGTTAGTGATTTCATTAAATATGAAATCACATAATTGTAAAAAATATATAATTTTTAAAAAGGAGAAATAAAACATGTTCTGTACAAAATGTGGTACCCAGCTTGAAGACGGTACAATTTTCTGCACAAAGTGCGGCGCAAAACAGGAGGGGGCACAGGCCCCTCAGACAGCTCCCCATGCTGCGCCCAAGACGGAGCTCGGCGGAGGAAATGGTTATTACGACGGAGGTTATGGTCAGCAGAATGTATCGACCAGTGGAATGCGTTGTCCTAATTGTGGCAGTTATAATTGCCAGATACTGACTGATACTTCTACCAAGGGAAAGGATTTCCATGGATGTAGTGCATGCTTTGGTGCAATATGCCTCGGTCCTATCGGATTGCTTTGCGGAACCTGTGGTAAGGGAAAGCAGATGAAGACGAAGCACTTCTACTTTTGTCCGAACTGTGGAAATAAGTTTGAGATATAGTATATGGATAAAAGGGATAAAAGGTGGATGTCTCTTATGAGATTTGGCGAGATTATGGGGTGCCATCAGATGCCGGAGAGAAGTTTTTACTGGCATGGGTACCAGTTTCCGGTATGCGCGAGGTGTACTGGCGTATTTCTGTCATTGCCGATAACCATATGGTTGATGCGAAAAAAAAAGATAGACCTAAGGTATGCTTTTTTGTTAAGTGAGATAATGCTGATTGACTGGGGACTTCAGTTTGTTGAGATTAAGGAATCAACGAACAGAAGGCGTTTGATTACGGGATTTCTTGGAGGTATCGGCGTTCATGTAATATATTTTAAGGCAATCGGAGCTACTTTTGGGAAGATAGCTGCTTTGTTCAGAGAAAACAAACAAAAATAAAAAAGAATCGTCACCATTTTCGGTGGCGATTTTTGAATGACAGTAGAGATGTATCTGAAGACACACTGAAAATATTGCATTTATGTAACTCCAGTTTTATCACTCCCTAAATGACAAATCACAAACCACCCCTCGATTTTCTATTGCACATTGCATAATTCAAACATATCAATTTCATAAATCTTTACTGATAGTATAAAAAAGCGGTCTGTGGTATAGTAATCACAGGCCGCTTTTTTAGGTGTCGGTGTCTATAGCCAGACCGATTGGTATTACGTTCACGTTCGGTCTTGTGTTAAAAAATAATTGTTCAAAATAGTCAAAAAAACATCTTTCGAAAATCTCGTTGAATATCCCAGAATTAATTGCTATAATATAAAAGATAAAGGTTTTGTTTGGATTAAGGTATTGGAGGTCATCAATGGAATACGCTTATTCGATTTTTATGGGAATATTTGCCGGGGCAATCTTATTGTATGCCGGGATTATGGCACTTACCAAGGATTACAAGATGCTTCCTTATAGGGCAAGGCAGTCGGTAAAGCCTAAGAACCCGAAGAAATACGCAGCTCAGCTGTCAAAGGTTATCGCTCTTGTGGCGTTGTCACCGGCATTAAGTGCTTTGGCAGGACTTTGGAATTTTACGGCTGCAATGGTTGTACTGATTGGTTCCATGATTGTCTTTATATGGCTTGGAACAAAGATCATGAAGGATGTGAATTGATGATCATGTGTGGCAAAGGAGTCTGCTTTGGGGAAAACGAATCCTGAACTTATAATCAAAAACCTTGAAACCTTAGTGGCGGACTGCACGGAAGCTTCTTGATGATTATAAGAGATTTTGCGATTATAATGGATTTCTTTCGAAAGGATGAAAATGAATATACAGATATTTGGAACAAAAAAGTGTAGTGAGACCAGAAAGGCTGAGCGCTTCTTTAAGGAACGGGGCATTAAATACCAGTTTGTTGACCTGAAGGAAAAAAGCATGAGCAAGGGTGAGCTATTATCTGTGGCTCAGGCAAACGGTGGCATTGATGCAATGATCAATCCTGATGCAAAGGATAAGGATATGCTTGCCATGCTTAAGTACTTGGCCGAGGAAGACAAACTTGGTAAGCTACTTAAAAATCAAGACGTTCTGTTCACCCCGGTTGTGCGTAATGGAAAGCAGTCAACTATTGGCTATAAGCCGGAGATTTGGAAGGATTGGAAATAAATCTTACCGGGAGTAAGGAATGATTAAATATCATGTAAAGATGTAGAAAGGTTTCGGCTGATGTCTGTAGAAAACGGCGAATGGATAATGAAGGGGCTTGCATGGGATGATCCGTACCGGATACGTTCCTGGCATGAGCTTGTTAACTGGATTGATGAAATAGGCTTCCTTCCGCTTTTTGGAAATGAGATAGAAGGATTCTCTGCGGAGGAGCATGTTTCACCGGACTACTGGTGGACGGGAGACAGAGAGCAGGATCCTTGGGAATGGCGTGAGATAATCGCTGCAAGTCATAAAGTCGCTTATGGAAAATTTTTTGATAAAAAGTCCGGATTCATAAGCCTTGAGTGGCTGCCATACTTTGTAAACGTACGGCGTGATGGTTATGATTTTGATTCCAGATGGGAGGACGGACTTGCGAACCGCCGTGAAAAGATTATCATGGATATGCTGACAGCACGGGATGAGGATGGTGACATGGCTTTTCCGGATATACAGATACTTTCCACCGAATTAAAGAAAAAAGCCGGTTTCGGAAAGGACAAGGAAAAGAACTTTCCCGGAATCACTACCGGACTTATGATGCAGACCTATCTTGTGATAACTGATTTTCACAGACGGGTAAACAAGGCCGGAGAGGAATACGGAATGCCCGTATCGGTGCTGCAGCCGCCTGAAACAGTCTGGGGATATGAGGCAGTGACGGCAGCATATGATGAAGCTCCGAAGAAATCGTGGCAGAGAATATTTGACAGAGTGATGGAAAAGTTCCCGGAGTCAGATGAGAAGGATGTAATCAGGCTGATAGGGAAATGTAATTCTACTCATAAAAAAGGATAAAAGAACATCACGAGCGATTTAATGATATATTACGTGAAAATATCACGAAATCTAAAAATAAAACTTGCGTAAATTAAATTTAAGTGTTATAATACTCTCGAAAATATATTATTGGATGATTAAAAGCTATTTACTAGTTAAAGCTTTTTATTGCTTGATATGAGGAGGGTACTGCTATGTTGCTCCAGTTTTCCGTTACAAACCACCGGTCTATACATGATAAGGCTATACTTAGTATGGCTGCAACAACAGACAATACATTTAGAGACAGTATAATCAGTCCTGATGGTAAAAAGGATATCCTTCCTGTAATTGCGATATACGGTGCAAATGCAGCCGGAAAAAGTAATGTGTTACATGCATTGAAATTGATGCAGAGCATGATTGCCGGTGAATATGCCAAGCCGTTAAAAGATACAAAGCTTCCGCAGGAACCCTTTGCGTTTGTCGAAAAGGAAGAACCGACTTCTTTTGAAGCAATATATTACTATGAAGGAATAAAATATGCCTATGGTTTTTCTTTTACAAAGATGAAGATTGTTGAAGAATATCTTTATCACTGGCGGAATGGAAGAGAAGGACTTGTATTTTTAAGAAAAGACGGTAAATATACTTTCCGTGAAAAGATTGGTGAACAAAATATACTGGCTAACCGTACACCGGAAAACAGATTGTTTTTGGTTACTTCCAATGAGTGGAATAATACGGAAACCCAGGATGCTTACCTTTGGTTTACTAGAAAGCTAAACGCTTTGCCGGACAATACTGAGTCATATGATCTTACTCTTGCTGAATTGAATAAAGGCGAAAAACAGAAAATGCATATTCTTAAAGAACTGCTGGTTGCAGATTTGGGAATTGTTGATATCAAGTTGTCCGGGTCTAAGGATAAGCCGCAGATAATGACTACCCACAGACTTATTGATGAGACCGGAAAAGAATCAAGGTTTGATCTTTTGCTTTCACAGGAATCACAAGGTACAAAGAGATTCTTTTCACGAATAGGATCATGGTTATCTACACTTGAGAATGGCGGTACACTTATTGTTGATGAAATAGAATCCAGCATGCATCCGCTTTTGACAAGACATTTGATCGAAGCAATGCAGGATGGGAATATAAACCGAAATAAAGCTCAACTAATTTTTACTACTCACGATATAGGCCTTCTGGATCAGAGGCTTCTTCGCCGGGATCAGATATGGTTTACTGAGAAGAATAATGATACTGCTGAAACAGAGCTTTATGCTTTAACAGATTTTTCACCGAGAAAAGATGAAAATATCCAAAAGGGATATTTACAGGGAAGATACGGTGCAGTTCCATTTATCAGTGGAGGTGGAACTATATGGGAAGAATAAATGAATATGACAGGCAGAATGGAAGAAGGCGCAAAAGAAATCCAATCATATATATCATATGTGAAGGGACCGAAACTGAACCAAGATACTTTAAGGCCTTCAGAACCAGATTTTGCAAAATTGATATCATACCACTTTCCTCTGCATATAAATCTGCCGATTCTCTTGTAAAAAAAGTGAAAAGTACGCTTGGAGAGAATCCTTATTATCCCGATGAGGGCGATGTGGTCTGGTGTGTGTTTGATTGTGATGATAATACAAACGATATGCTTTTAAAGGCACAGCAACTTTCTAAAAAATTTGGATATCGGATTGCTTTTTCAAATCCATGTTTTGAATACTGGTATTTGCTTCATTTTTGTGAATATAAAGCATATCTTGAAAACTGTAACGCGGTATTGAACCAGTTGCGGAAAAAAGGACGGATTGAAAACTATCAGAAATCCGGAGATGTTTATCAGCTTTTGCTAGGCCTGCAGGATATAGCTATTAAGAATTCAAAAGAGCGATTAAAATCTTTGGCATATGATAAAATTGAGTTAATGACAAGAGAAAGCAATCCGGCGACAAATGTGTCGGAATTGGTTGGATATCTTAACAGTAAGAGAAATGAATAATATAATAAAGGAGTACCCCATGTCAAAAAAACTAGCTACAATAACTCTTATCATCAGCATCCTTGCACTTTGCCTTGCGGGTGTTGCACTTATATGTGCGGGCGGAGCGGCAAAGGACAGTAAAAAAGCACTGGACAAGAAAAAAGCATCGGCGCCGGAGGAATCGGCGGGAGATGAGCAGGGAGATGTTCAGTATGTCCTTTATCTCGGAACCAACGACAAGGACACGACCGAGCCGGTATTTTCACCCGATGTTGCAAAAGAGAAGGCTGAGGAGATACTTCTTAAACATTTCGGAGGTTACACAATCCAGGAGGCAAACGGTGGGTGGACCAGTGATAACAAGATTTACCGTGAGTATACGCTGGTAATATATCTCAGCGATACGACGATCGACAAGGTGCATGCCGCAGCTGATGAAATGATCAAGACTTTTAACCAGAGTTCTGTGCTTATCCAGTCTAATAAGACTATGACGGATTTCTATAGCGGTGAGTAGATTATTTCTTCTCCTTCTCGGCCTTCTTTCCGAACCCGAACATTGCTGCAAGATCCATGCATGAGAAGATGATCATGGCCACAGCGGCGAAACGGAAGAGCATATTCGTTGTTCCGAAGGGGTTGAAGATGCAGAGTACACCGCACACTATCGAGAGGAGTGAAGTGGTCAAAAGCAGGGACGAAGCACTTCCGCGTTTTTTGTCATCACTGTATTGAATGTACTTAACAATGCCTGATAGAAGCAGGACAATACCGACAATGAAAGCAATTGCCGAGAATATGCCCTTGATGATAGGATAACCGAAGCAGCAGATCACGCCGAAAATGATGTGAAGGATTCCGGGGGTAGCGCTTTTATCGGCTTTGTCTTCTTTGCTTCCCACAACGACGGCTTCCTTATTCTTGCTTTTGTTGTACCTAAGAAGTCTGATGATGCCGAGTGCGATAAGGTAAATTCCGAAGCCGGCGAGTACGAATTTGATGAGTTTTTCGGGATCAAGGAATAAAAAGATTCCGACGATAAGTTCAAAAACAGTGATGCCGAGTGTTCCGAGTTTATTTTTAATTTTCTCTTTCATAATTTATTCCCTCATTTCAGGAGCCTGGCTCCGTTTGGTTTATTATGATTATATTCTCAATTGGGCTTTGTTTCAAGAGAGAATTATTAAAGTTTGATTATAATTTGATTAAAACGTTTAAATTTACAGGAGAATCAGACATATGTTTGAATTTTTGCAGAGCAAAACCAATAAGGAGCTGGAAAAGATACTTCTTGAGTTAAAGCTTAATGAAAGCAACAACTATAAGGATGCCGCACAGCTTAATTACAAAGAATTTGTGGAAAAGTACCATGAGCTTGATGCAGCCGGGAAGCTTAACTATAAGCAGAAAGTAAATTACAGTGAGAAGCTTTCGACCTACGAGGTAAAGCTTCAGGGCTTTACTCACAAGGATCAGAAGCCGTATTGGAGCGGTAATGAGCATGATACAAACCGTCCAAAGGACAATTGATTATATGAAAGAGACACGGAGGAAATAACCATGGAAGATAAGAAATTTCGTTTTGCCCTGAGCTTTTCAGCGGGGAAGGACAGTTTTCTTGCGTTAAAAAAAATGCTTGAGCTGGGACATGAGCCGGCGTGCCTTATTACCGCAGTAAATCCTATCGGGCTTTCACATATGCATGGCATGAGAGTAAAACAGTTCAGGCAATATGCAAAGTCATTGGGAATTCCCGTGATTTTTGAGGTGACCGAAAAGAAATATGACAGAGAAGCAGCACTTAAGGTAGCAAGGGAGGCAAAGGAAAAGTATGGTGCAGACGCTACATGTACCGGGGATATTGCCTTTGAATTTGCAAGGGATTTTAACAAAAGTGTTGCGGAGGAGCTTGGTATGACGGGAATATATCCTCTGTTCGGAATGACAGAGGAGGAGTTCGTGCCCGAGCTTTTATCGAGCGGATGCAGGATAATGATAAAGACTCTTGCCACTGAGCTTGGGCTTGATGAGCTTGTAGGTAAAGAGTTAGATGCCAACGCGGTAGATATTCTTGCAAAGAAAGGCATACGCCTGACAGATGATACCGCCGAGCTGCATACGGTGGTGGTTGACGGGCCGATGTTTAAATCTCCGGTCAACTACCGTTTTGGCGAACTAAGGCATATTAAGGAATATTCAATGGTTGACATGATACCGGTGGATTGATAGAACTAAGATTTGAAATTCATATATTGACAACGGTAAAAATAAGTGTTATATTATTCGGCAGTAACAATTAAATACCTAAAGGCTATGACGGTGTTTTTAGGCTGTTACATACCGGCAGAGAGAGGAGATCATCGGCTGTAAGTCTCCCTAGGTTCCTGTAGCATCTGACTTTCCCACCCGAGCTGCTGTTTTGAAAGAGTTTACTAAATTCAAGTAGGAGCGGACGTATAGGCACGTTACGCCGTTTAAGTGTCCGGTGATTTCCTGAGTCCCAGTGCCAGGATGAAAAACGCCGGGAAACCGGGTGGTACCGCGAGATAGATATTTCGTCCCAGTGAGTTGATCACTGGGATTTTTTGTGCAGTTTAAAACAGGAGGAAATCATGAAAGAAAAACTGGAAGCCATCAAAAATGCCGCGCTTGCGAAAATGCAGGAAGCCGGCACTCTTGATGCACTTAATGAGATCAGGGTTGAATTCCTTGGCAAGAAGGGTGAGCTTACTTCGGTACTTAAGTCCATGAAGGATGTTGCCCCCGAAGACAGACCCAAGGTGGGACAGCTTGTAAACGAAGCCAGAGAGGCTATTGAGGGCAAGCTTGAGGAAATCAGGAAAAATCTTGCCGCAAAACAAAGACAGGCTCAGCTTGCCGCCGAAACAATAGATGTTACGCTTCCGGCAAGGAAACCTGTGATCGGACATCGTCATCCCAATTCAATTGCGCTTGAAGAGGTTGAAAAGATATTCATCGGTATGGGCTATGAGGTTGTTGAAGGACCTGAGGTTGAGCTTGATTACTGTAACTTTGAGGCACTAAACATTCCTGCAAATCATCCTGCTAAGGATGAACAGGATACCTTTTATATCGGCGGAGACGTTCTGCTGCGTACCCAGACTTCTTCATGTCAGGTACGTGTGATGGAGAATCAGAAGCCTCCTATCAGGATAATCTCACCGGGCCGTGTTTACCGTTCGGATGAGGTTGACGCAACCCATTCACCCTGCTTCCATCAGATAGAAGGTCTTGTAATAGACAAGAAGGTTACTTTCTCGGATCTCAAAGGAACTCTTGCCGAATTCGCAAAGGAGCTTTTCGGTGAGGATACAAAGGTTAAATTCAGACCTCATCATTTCCCGTTCACGGAGCCGTCGGCCGAAATGGATGTGTCCTGCTTTAAATGCGGCGGCAAAGGCTGCAGGTTCTGCAAGGGCAGCGGCTGGATAGAGATACTCGGCTGCGGCATGGTACACCCGAGAGTACTTACAATGCGCGGTATTGACCCGAATGAATATGTAGGCTTTGCATTCGGTGTCGGACTTGAAAGAATCGCATTGTTAAAGTATGAGATCGATGACATGAGACTGCTGTATGAGAATGATGTAAGATTCCTCAAGCAGTTCTAAGCAACGGAGAATGACAGAAAGGCTAAATATATGAATACTTCATTATCATGGATAAAAGCATATGTGCCCGGGCTTGACTGTACGGCACAGGAATATACCGATGCAATGACTCTTTCGGGTACCAAGGTTGAAGGGTATGAGACACTTGATGCCGACCTTGCAAACATTGTAGTCGGAAAGATACTTAAGATTGAAAGGCATCCCGATGCCGACAAGCTGGTTGTCTGCCAGGTACAGATCGACGAGGAGGGAACGGTTACCCAGATTGTTACCGGTGCTCAGAACGTTAAGGAAGGACAGATTGTTCCGGTAGTTCTCGACGGCGGAAAGGTTGCCGGAGGACATGACGGTTCAAAGACCGAGGGAGGCATTAAAATAAAGAAAGGCAAGCTTCGCGGAGTTGAGTCGAACGGTATGATGTGCTCGATAGAGGAGCTCGGTTCAAGCAGGGATTTCTATCCGGATGCTCCCGAGGAGGGAATATACATTTTTTCGGATAATCCTGCCTATGACGGACTTAAACTCGGTTCTTCGGCAATAGAGGCTCTCGGGCTTAACGATTCGGTATTTGAGTATGAGATCACCAACAACCGTGTTGACTGTTATTCGGTTATAGGCATTGCGAGAGAGGCAGCCGCAACCTTCCATAAGGAATTTGTTCCTCCGCATGTAAAGGAAACAGGCAACAATGAAAAGACTTCCGATTATATCAGCGTTGAAATAAAGGCAAACGATCTTTGCAGACGTTACATCGGACGTGTAGTAAAAAATATAAAGCTTGCTCCTTCTCCCATGTGGATGCAGAGGAGGCTTGCCAAGGCAGGCATCAGGCCGATAAACAACCTTGTAGACATTACCAATTATGTAATGGAGGAATACGGCCAGCCGATGCATGCTTACGATCTCGATACCATTGCAGGGAAGAAGATAGTTGTGCGCCGTGCCGAAAACGGAGAAATTTTTAAGACGCTTGACGGTGTAGAGCATACTCTTGACGAATCCATACTCATGATCGCCGACGGCGAGAAATCGGTAGGTATTGCAGGCATCATGGGCGGTGAGAATTCGATGATCACCGACAATGTAAAGACCATGCTTTTTGAGGCGGCTTGCTTCGACGGCACAAACATCAGGCTTTCCGGTAAAAAGCTCGGCATGAGGACCGATGCTCAGGGCAAGTTTGAAAAAGGACTCGATCCCAATACAACACTTGAGGCTATGAACCGTGCATGCCAGCTTATCGAGGAACTCGGAGCCGGTGAGGTTGTAGGCGGAATGGTTGATGTATATCCCGAGCCTAAGCAGCCCTGGAAGGTAAGATTTGACTGGGAACGGACCAACAGAGTGCTTGGTACTAACATAGATAAGGAAACAATGATATCATATTTCGAGAAGATCGATCTTGAATATGACAGAAACACCGATGAGGTAATCGTTCCCACATGGAGACAGGATGTGCTTTCACAGGCCGATCTTGACGAGGAAGTTGCAAGATTCTTCGGATATGACAAGATCCCGACCACGCTTCCTACCGGTGAGGCAACAACAGGAAAGCTTTCATACAAGCTTACGATTGAAAATCTTGCAAGGGACGTTGCCGAGCGTAACGGCTTCTCGGAAGCCTTTTCCTACAGCTTTGAAAGCCCGAAGGTATTTGACAAGCTTATGCTTGCCGAAGATGATAAGCTCCGTACGACAGTAAAGATCAGCAATCCCCTGGGTGAGGACTTCTCGGTAATGAGAACTCTTCCTCTTAACGGAATCCTTAATTCACTCTCGACAAACTATAACCGTAAGAACAAGGGCGTTAAGCTTTATGAGCTTGCGAAGGTATATATTCCGAGAGAGGTATCCGATGAAGAGGCAGTGATACAGTTTAAGGGCGACGAACAGCTCCCCGATGAGAGGGTACAGTTTGTGCTTGCATTTAATGAGGCCGGAGATTTCTTTGATATGAAGGGCAGCGTGCTTGACTTCTTTGAAGAGGTAGCTGTGGGTGGTGC
>DFFN01000150.1 GCA_002369525.1 Lachnoclostridium sp. UBA3775
CTTGAGCCCATGAATCCTTATGAGAGAAGGATCATCCACTCAATGCTTCAGGGCGATAAATATGTTGAGACCCATTCGGAAGGCGAGGAGCCTTACAGAAGAGTTGTCATCTCCCTTAAGAAGGATGCTCCCAGGGATTTCCGTTACCGTAAGAATAATTACGGCGGAAGAGGCGGTTACGGCAACAATAACCGCGGAGGATACGGAAACAACCGTGGCAACAATAAGGGCGGTTACGGAAATAACCGCGGAGGATACGGAAAGAAGAAATTCTATCCGCGCCACAATGAGCAGAGCGAGGATTACAGCCAGGATTACAAAGCTGATTACGCTGCATATCTCGAGCAGAAGGCTGCTGAACGTGCCGCACAGCAGAATAATGACGGCGGCAACGGTTTCATCTAAGATTTCTTTAAGGCTCTGCCGGTTAATTCCGGCAGGGCTTTTTTTAATTGTTTTATGTTTGATTTTAAGACTCAGTTATGGTATGATAAAATGATTAGATTTTGCATAGAACTATTAAAGGCATAGAAAGGTTAGAATGGACAGGATTATTCTTAAAACCAACGATACCATCGCTGCAATAGCAACGGGGCTGACAAACTCGGGCATTTCAATCATACGTATCAGCGGTCCCGACAGCATTAAAATGGCCGGTAAATTTTTCATGAAGAAAAAAGACGGTGTCTTTGTGCCCTTTGATGCGGAAAATGAGAAAAGCCATACCGTACACTACGGTTTCATAGTAACAAAACAACCGTCGGGAGAAATTGCGGCTATCGATGAGGTCATGCTTTTGCTGCTCCGCTCTCCCAATACCTTTACAAGGGAGGATACTGTGGAGATCGACTGTCACGGCGGAATAACCGTAACAAAGGCTGTGCTTGAGAGAGTGCTCGAATGCGGTGCAAGAACGGCGGAACCCGGCGAATTTACGAAAAGGGCCTTCCTTAACGGACGTATCGATCTGTCACAGGCCGAGGCTGTTGCCGGAATAATAAATGCAAAAAATTCCATGGCCCTTGCAAACTCCATAAAGCAGCTTGGAGGTGTCGAGTTAAACAGGATAAAGGAACTCCGCGACAAAATACTGCATGACACGGCCTATATCGAAGCGGCGCTTGACGATCCCGAGCATTATGAGCTTGATGACTTTTCTTCCGAGCTTCTTGAAAACGCGAAGAAGTGGAAGGAAGATATTTCGAAAATGATTAAATCCGCCGGCAACGGAAGGCTGATCAGCGAGGGTATCAATACGGTTATAGTCGGAAAACCGAATGCAGGAAAATCAACCCTGCTTAATACAATGTTGGGTGAGGAAAGGGCGATAGTTACCGAAATAGCGGGTACCACAAGGGATACGCTGGAGGAAAGCATAAGCTTCGACGGAATATCTTTAAACATGATAGATACTGCAGGAATCAGGGAGTCGGAGGACGTTATCGAACAGATGGGAGTTGACAGGGCACTTGCGGCAGCGGACAATGCCGACCTTGTCCTGTATGTGATGGATAAAAATGACAGGCCGGACGCCGATGATGAAAAAATAATTAAAAGGATAAAGGATAAGAAGCTTATCATACTTTTCAACAAAAGCGATATAGATAATAACGGACAGGATGATGATTCATCACTGAAACAGTGGATAAGTGACAGATTTAAGGAAATGACAGTGGAAAACACGCCGGAATTTCTTGATATATCGGCAAAATACGGCAGCGGCATAGAGGAGCTCGGGAAAATCATAAAGAAAATGTTTTTTATGGGTGAGATAATCCCGAACGATGAAGTATATATCACCTCGGTACGTCACAAGGAATGCCTTGCCGAAGCGGAAAAATCGATAGAATCACTGATTGCTTCAATTAACGACGGCATGTCCGAGGATTTCTTCGCTGCGGACATGATGAGCGCCTATGCCATGCTGGGTCAGATCATCGGTGAGGATACCGATGAGGATCTGATCGACAGGATATTCAAAGATTTCTGTATGGGAAAATAAGAGGGAACAATAAAAGATGGACGAAAACATAATCAAATTTGATGCGGGAACCTATGAGGCTGCGGTTATCGGCGCAGGACATGCAGGCTGTGAGGCAGCGCTTGCGCTTGCAAGGCTCGGACATAAAACCATATGCTTCATGGTTTCGACGGATACCATAGCAATGATGCCCTGCAATCCTAATATCGGCGGCACAAGCAAGGGCCACCTTGTAAAAGAGCTTGACGCCCTCGGCGGAGAGATGGGAAAAAACATAGACAAGACCTATATCCAGTCTAAGATGCTCAACACCTCAAAGGGTCCTGCGGTACACTCTCTGCGTGCCCAGGCCGACAAGCAGAGGTATTCGGGAGAAATGCGCCGTGTCATGGAAAATACCGACAACCTCACATTGAAACAGGCTGAGGCTGCCGAAATCCTATGGGAGTTTGATGATGAGTCGGACAATGATCTTCCGGCAGAAAAAAGAAGAAAACATGTTGTCGGTGTCATGACATTGTCCGGTGCGACCTATCATGTTAAGACTGTTGTGCTTGCTTCCGGCGTATATTTAAATGCCCGCTGTATTTTCGGTGAGGTGAGCCAGTACACCGGACCTAACGGACTTCCGTCCGCAAACCATCTGACACAGTCACTTATCGGAATGGGACTTGAAGTCAGACGCTTCAAGACCGGAACTCCCGCAAGAATAGATAAGAGGACCATCGACTTTTCAAAATTTGAGGTTCAGCCGGGTGATGAGAAAATCACTCCCTTCTCTTTTACAAACAAAAGAGCTGACATCGAAAGGGAACAGGTCGACTGTTATCTCGGGTATACCAACGAAGAAACACATCGTATCATAAGGGAAAACATTGACCGCAGTCCCCTCTTTTCCGGAAACATCAAGGGCACCGGCCCAAGGTACTGTCCTTCGATAGAGGATAAGGTCGTTAAATTTTCAGACAAGCCCAGGCATCAGTTTTTCCTTGAACCCGAGGGCGAATATACAAACGAAATATATTTATCAGGTCTCTCCTCTTCTCTTCCCGAGGAGGTTCAGATCAGGGTTTACCGCTCGATAAAGGGACTTGAAAATGCAGATATCGTAAGAAATGCATATGCGATAGAATATGATTGCTTAAATGCCACCCAGCTTTCGGAAAGCCTTGAGTGCAAATTTGTAAAAGGCTTTTTCTCGGCGGGTCAGTCGAACGGATCCTCAGGCTATGAGGAGGCAGCGGCACAGGGACTTATCGCCGGAATAAATGCAGCAAGGCTGCTTGAAGGAAAAGAACCGGTGATCATCGACAGATCCCAGGGCTATATCGGCGTACTTATAGACGACCTTGTCACCAAGGAAACAAGCGAGCCCTACCGTATGATGACAAGTCGTGCGGAATACAGGCTGCTGCTCAGACAGGACAATGCGGACCTTCGTCTTACCGACATCGGTCATGAAGTCGGACTTATCGATGAAGAAAGATATGCCGCATTCTGTAAAAAGCGCGATGAGATAAATTCAGAGATCGAAAGGCTTAACGGTATTTCGGTTGGCGCGAGCAAAAAGGTCAATGATTTTCTTGTAAGCATCGGGACCAATCCGATAGTGACGGGAACCAGTCTTGCGGAGCTTATCAGAAGGCCGGAGCTTAACTACTATTCCATCGCAGAGCTTGACCCCGAAAGACCAAATCTTTCCGAAGAGGTCTGCGAACAGGTTGAAATCGAGATAAAGTACAAGGGCTATATTGAAAGGCAGAACCAGCAGGTCGAGCATTTCAAAAAGCTTGAAAACCACAGGATACCCGAAGAAGTGGACTATGACAAAATAGAGTCGCTTCGTCTTGAAGCAAGGCAGAAGCTTAAAAAGATAAAGCCCGAAAGCGTCGGGCAGGCAAGCAGGATTTCAGGCGTATCCCCTGCGGATATAAGTGTACTGCTTGTATGGCTTAAACAGAACGGCAGATAAAAAAGGACAGCTATGGAGAGGCAAAAGTATCTTAAGGAAAAAATCGAGGCGCTTGGAATCGTCATAAACGATGAACAATGCAAAATGCTTGAAACATACTATGAAATGCTGACGGAAAAAAACAAGGTGATGAACCTGACGGCGATCACGGATTTTGAGGAAGCTGTCGACAAGCATTTTGCGGACAGCCTTTCCATTGTTTATGCCGCCGGCAAGGATAAAAAATTAAAAAACATGCTGGAATCAGGCTGCAGGGTTTTGGACCTTGGCACAGGAGCGGGCTTTCCCGGTCTGCCCCTTAAGATAGTTTTTCCGAAGCTTAAAATCACTCTGATGGATTCCCTTAACAAAAGGCTTCTTTTTCTTGACGAGGTGATCGAAAGGCTTGGACTTGACAATATTTCCACGGTCCATGCAAGGGCGGAGGAATTTGCAAGAAAGGCGGAATACAGGGAACAGTACGATCTGCTTGTAAGCCGTGCCGTTGCAAACCTCTCTCTCCTTTCGGAACTGAGTCTGGGCTTTGTAAAGCCCGGCGGACTTTTTGTTCCCTATAAGGCAGGCGGAAGCGACGACGAAATTAAAAACGCTTTAAAGGCAGTAACGGTCATGGGAGGAAAAATGACCGAAACGGTGAAATTCACGCTTCCCGGTACCGACTTCGAAAGGGTGATGCCGGTGATAAAAAAAGTAAATGCCACTCCCGGAAAATATCCGAGGAACGGTAAAAAGCTGGGGATTTTTTAAACAATATAATATATGGTTGGGGGACTATAAATGATACAGGATATATTTCCGAAAAAACTTGATAATTCCTACAGGGAGGAAAAAGCGGGGCCTGATGATTTTCTGATGCTTTTTGATGACGGCCGGCTTTTTCTTAAATATGACGAAACCGGCGGCAGTCTGGTTTTTCCGAAGGTGAGTGATGAAAACGAAGCCGGAGCCCTGGACGGACTTATCTATCTGTTTTCGGTCGACAATGAAAAATATTTTCTTAATAACGGTTTTTCCTCAAAAGAAAAAATTAAAGAAAAGGGATACGGATGCTTTACCCTAAGGGAAATCCGGGCTTTTAAAACCGGATGCAAGGATAAGGTGTTTGCTGCCTATACCGCCTTCCATCTCTGGAAATGGTATGAGGACAATAAATTCTGCGGAAGATGCGGAACCGCACTCGTTCATGACAGCACGGAAATATCCGGAGGAAAAATGCCGGAGCGCGCACTCTGCTGTCTGTCATGCGGCAATAAAATATATCC
>DFFN01000211.1 GCA_002369525.1 Lachnoclostridium sp. UBA3775
AGACAAGCTTCACCTATCCCGGTGCGATCCAGTACTTCGGACCTACCGAGGTATGTGACCTTACAACAAGAACTCTTGCTCTTGAAAAGGGCCAGAACTGATAATAAAACTTTTCACGGGCAGGAGCATGAGCTCCTGCCCGTTTTTTGGTGGATCAATACAGGACGTTATATGGCAGACATCATTAAAACAATCCATTCTGATTTTTTCCTCTATTCGCTGGTTCTTGCGTTCGTTGTGCCCTTCCTTATCATTCTGGTGGGCTATGCCATAAACCTTTTACAGTACGGCCTTGCCGAGCTTCTGGCGCTGTTCATGGATCCGTGGTGGGTGGAAGTTTTTGTCAATTACCTCTTTTTCCCCGGAGTAATGCTTCATGAGCTTTCCCATGCTCTTATGGCGCTTTTGACAGGAGCGAAGCTTACAGAGGTCAAGCTCTTTAAGAAAGAGGGAAAATCTCTCGGGCATATTTCCTTTACCCCAAGAGGAAGCAGGATAATGATATCGATACAGGAGGTTTTCATTGCTTCGGCCCCGATGTTTTTCGGCGCGATGATAGTGTTTGCTTCCTTTAAACTAATGCTGTTCATTCCCTGGTCGGCATGGCTTTTAAAGATATTTGCGGGTTATGTCGGAGTTTCGATGTTCTTCCATATGACCATGAGCACCCAGGATGTTAAGGTTTTTGTGAAGGGTGTTCCGATAATCATGGTGTTGGTATTTACCGAATCGATGCTTTTGAACCTTTTCGGCATAATCGGATAAAAGGAGAAACTGTACAAATGGAAAGAGAGAGAAGGAAACTTAAATTACCCGTGGGCTTTCCCTATGCCTATGAAACTCATCTTCATACCTCGGAAGGAAGCAGGTGCGGGCACAGTACCGGCGAGGAGATGGCGGTGGCATGCAAGGAAGCCGGCTATTCGGGTATCATCGTCACGGATCATTTCTTTTACGGCAACACGGCTGTTGACAGAAATCTTCCCTGGAACGAGTGGGTTGAAGGCTATTGCAGGGGCTATGAAAATGCAAAGAAGAAGGGCGATGAGATCGGTCTTAACGTAATGTTTGGCTGGGAAGCTTCATATCAGGGAACCGATTTTCTGGTTTACGGGCTCGGAAAGGACTGGCTTCTTGCGCATCCAGAAATAAAGGATGCAACGATCGAGGAGCAATATGAGCTCGTTCACAGATATAACGGCATGATAATCCACGCACATCCCTACAGGGAGGCCGGATATATTCCGGAGATTCGCCTTTTCCCGGACTATGTGGACGGAGTGGAAACCAGGAATGCCTCACATGAGGTAAGAAACCGGCTTGAGGACGGAAGCGTCCCGTTTGATGACAGGGCCAGGGCATATGCAAGAGAACATGGTTTCCCGGAAACCTGCGGCTCGGACATACATTCCGTAGATCTTTTCGGCGGCGGTATGGCATTTTCGCATCCGTTAAATACTGTCAGGGACTATATGGAAGCCGTGCTTTCAAGACAGGGAAAGCAGCTTTCGGCATTTGATTTTATGTAAGCGGTTTTGGGAGTGCTTGATGACTAACTTACTTTTGGCTGTAATATATCTGATCTTTATAAGTCTCGGTCTGCCGGATTCGCTTCTCGGATCCGGCTGGCCCAAAATGCAGGAGGCATTTGACGTGCCTTCTTCCTATGCAGGCTATGTATCCATGGCGATCGCGTTCATGACCATAGTTTCCGCTCTTTTAAGCCCGAAATTAATCAGAAAATTTCATACAAAATGGATAGTGATAGTGTCAATCGGCCTGACGGTTGCGGGACTTACAGGCTTTTCTTTTTACGGCGAATATTATCAGCTGTTCTGGTTTGCAATTCCCTACGGACTCGGCGCAGGTGCCATTGATGCCTCGGTAAATCATTATGTTGCAAACAATTTCTCGGGCTCCGTCATGAGCTTTCTGCACTGCTTCTACGGAGTCGGTGCGGTGATAAGCCCGAATATAATGGCACTGGCGTTAAAGCACGCAAGGTGGAACGAGGGCTATCGCTGGACGGCCTATATCCAGATCGGAATACTGATAACCTGCATACTTGCCCTGCCTCTATGGAGGAAAAATGCGGCAAATGAAAGCGAAGAGGTAAAGGACAGTGCGGGAGCGGCAGAAGCGCTAAAAAGGCCCGGTGTCAAATTCACGCTTGTCGCTTTTTTTGCCTACTGCTCGGGAGAAGCCACCTGCTTTTTATGGACCTCCAGCTATTTTGCAGGCACAAAGGAGGGGCTTAGCGACGGAATGATAGCATCCTTCGGCTCGCTGATCTTCGGCGGTCTGATGCTCGGAAGGCTGATATCGGGTTTTGTCGCAGACAAGGCGGGCGACCGGCTGATGATCCGCATCGGAATAGCGGTGGAGCTTATCGGCATTGCCCTTATTTTTCTGCCTGTCAATCACTATGCTCCGGCTGCGGCCGGCTTTGTTGTAACGGGCGCCGGAATGGGCCCCGTATATCCTTCGATACAGCATATGGCGCCGGTAAACTTTGGCAAGAGATACTCGGCAGCGGTCATAGGACTGCAGATGGCGGCTGCATATGTCGGCAGCACTTTCATGCCCATGGTGTTCGGACTGATACAGCAAAGGACAGGTATCGGGATCATGCCGGGGTATCTTCTTATGTTTGCCTCAATTACCGTTGTTATGCTTGAACTTACTTATAAATATTGTAAAAATAATTAAATTGTGATAGAATATCTTTGTTCTTATTTATAGGTGTAATTAAACCTGAGTAATTAAAGAGGCATAATATGGAAACACCAGACAAAATAACAAAAGAAGGGATATCGCTGAAAACGGCCAATTTCATAATGATTATCGTGACGATTATCATTATGGTGATGCTGCTTATCGGACTGTTTCAGGCTTCCTCGGTCTATAAAAAACTGTCACATGCAACAGATGACTACATTCTGATGAGCAAGAGCGCCGAAAATCTGATGTCTGCCTCGGATCTTTTGACCGACAGGGTTCAGCTTTTTACAATTTCCCTTGAAGAAAAAAACATAAACGAATATTTTAATGAGGTTCATAATACCCGGCGCAGGGATATAGCGATTTTCGATATGGAAAGAATATCCGGTAAATCGGAAGCTTTCCTGAGGCTTGACGAAGCCCTGCAGATGTCAAATGCGCTTATGGAAAGAGAGATCCATGCCATGAAGCTTGTCTGCGAGGCAAAAGGCAATGTTAAGAATATGTCATGGGAAATAATCGACTATAAGCTTTCGGATTATGAAACAGCACTTTCAAAGGAGGAGAAAATCGAAAGAGCGCGGGAGCTTGTGCATGACAGCGACTATTATACCCAGAAGTCGATCATCAGGGAAAAGACCGAAAGATGCTCGACCGCACTGGTTGATGAAACCCATAAAATCCAGAACGACCTGAACAAAAAACTTCAGCATAAGCTGAAATATGTTCGTATCCTGCTGGTGATAATGTCCTTTGCAATGGTAATGGTACTCTGCATGACTTCATATCTCGGGATCAACCCGATACTTAAGGGCGTACAGAAGATAAAGGCAAACAGTAAATTACCGGTCACGGGATCCTATGAATTCCGCTATCTCGCACAGACCTATAACAAAATGTACGATGCTTTCCAGCAGAGTATCGAAAACCTTAGTTATGAAGCTTCACATGACCGCCTGACCGGCGTTTACAACCGTGCGGGCTACGATGTGCTGAAACAGAGCTTTGACCGGGATAATACGGCGGTGCTTTTCATAGATGCCGATAATTTCAAAATGATAAATGACAAATACGGTCATGTTGTCGGTGACAACGTGCTGAAAAAAGTTGCCAATGCCCTGAAGACTACCTTCAGACGCGAGGATTATGTCTGCCGTGTCGGCGGAGATGAGTTCGTCGTTTTCATGAAAAATATGGACAGGGAACGCAGCGATCTTATCATACAAAAGGCTAAGCTTATCAACAAAAAGCTTTCCGACACAAGCGACGATCTGCCGTTTGTATCGGTGAGCATA
>DFFN01000104.1 GCA_002369525.1 Lachnoclostridium sp. UBA3775
GTTTTTGATGATAAGGTAGTTATCCTCACTCATTCCGATCAGATAATAACCGTTTTCGGCATTGGGTTCGTTGTAAAGTATCTGACCGTTTTCAACCACAACACCCTTGGGCTTGCCGCCCTTGTTTCCTGTAGAAACATACAGACCGCCGTTGACACCGGCAATACCTTTTCTCTTTGTTACAAGCTCATCAAGATTGAGACCGTATTCGCCCCATTTACCGTCCTTTGCAGAGGTACCCACCACAACCTGGGCGGGATTCTTGATTATCATCATTTTCGCATAGAAGGTAAGACCTGATATTTCTTCTATCCTGATACCGTTCTCATCAAAATTCTCGATAAGATCCGGTATCGTCTCGCCGCCTTCAGGGTCATCATCATCATCGGTTTTTATGGTGATCTTGGACATATCGATATTTTCGGTATCCATTTGCTCGACCTTATTTGCTTCACGTATCTTTTTTATTTCTTCCTTTGAACATACCCATGAGGCAAGGAACTTCATCTGTCCCGTTTCAAGCAGCGTTTGTACGAAACTGTCTCTTGCTACCTTCGAGTCTCCGTTTGCGATCTTATGCATCATTGCATAAAGTATACCGCAAAGCATTCCCGCAGTCACGAGTATGACCGCAAGGACACGTACGGTATATTTTAAAATTTTCTTAACCATTTAACCTTCCTTTCCCGTCATTTCTTTTTTCTTTCCGCAAATACCCATCTCTGCTGTATCTGGAAGCTGATAAGGAAGAGGCCCATATCAACTCCGAATTTAACCAGCGTCTGCCACAGGCTTCCCTTTGCCAGCTTAAATACCATTACGGCAAAGAAATATAAAAGTCCGTAGGATGCCGCCATCTGGCATGCGCAGAGAAGATAATATCTGCCGAGCGAGCTTTTGACCGGTGCATCCGATTCAAATACCATTTTTCTGTTCAGCGTGTAATTTACAACCGAGCTTATCACTCTCGCGCCTGCTGTTGCGATTGCAAGAACTGCCTTGCTTTCAAGCTTTGTCGTCTTTGAAAGCAGCATGTTGATCAAAGTAAACAGCGCTATGTCAACTGCAAAAGATGCCAGAGAGCTTCCTATAAACTTGAAGATCACGGCATAAATCTTTAACGAATCCCTGATCGGATGGAAGTGTGAGGACTCGTTCTCGTCGAGATAAACAGTGTCGATCACCACCTCTTCCATTTTGATCCCTTTTTTCTTTATCATCAAAAGCTGGTTGGTTTCATATTCATATCTTTCACCGTCGATCTTTGTCATCAGCGAAAGATACTTAAAGGGAATGGCACGGAGCCCCGTCTGTGTATCGCTTATTTTTATGCCGCAGGCAAAGCGGAATACAAATCGGGTAAGATTGTTTCCGAAACGGCTTCTTGCCGGAACATCGGGCGAGGAAAAGTCTCTCACGCCCAGCACAACCTTATCGGGATTTTCCTCCATTTTTTCAACGCAGCGCCTGATATCCTTCGGAAGATGCTGTCCGTCGCCGTCAACGGTAACAACACCGCTGATGCCGCTCCTGTTTTTCATTATGTACTCGAAGGCAGTTTTCATTGCCCTGCCCTTGCCCTTATTGACCTCATGGGTAAGGACCGTGACCCCCTCAAGTCCGGCAACAGATTCAAAAGGGGCAAGATGCGCCTGATCGCTGCCGTCGTTTACGACAACAATGTCATCAAAACCGTGTTCCTTAAGGCCCACTACCGTGTTGACCATTTTCTCGTCCGGATTAAGGGACGGAAGTATTACCGTTATCTTCAATATTTTCTAACCTTTCAGTTCCGAAGCCTGCTTCTTTTCTTCCATCTTCCTGTAAATGAAATTACAGATCAGTACAGCCATTATACCGAGGAATATTCCGTCGATAAGCCCTGCGAGCACATCGGTCGGGTAGTGGATTCCGATATAAAGCCTTGAAAATGCTATTAATGCTGCAAGTATAAGCAAGGGAATGGAATATCTCTTCTTAAGATTCGGGTACAGTGCCACCGCCGATGCGAAGCTTGCTCCCGTATGTCCCGAAGGAAAAGAATAGTCCTTTGCTTCCTTTACTATGCATTTAAGTCCTTCGACATTAGTGACCATTCCCTTCGCATCGAATGTATCGCCGTGCCAGAAGGGCCTGGGTCTTGCAACAAGGGGTTTTAAGATCATGTTGTTTAAGATCACGGATCCCAGCAGTGCGATACAGGAGCACACTCCCGCTTTTCTGGTCTGCTTAAAGCAAAGCAGTACAAGTGTCAGTATGATCCAGAATATCCCGGCGTCTCCGAGATGAGTTATAAGCTTAAAGAAAAAGTCACATATCGGATTACGGACATGATCCTGCAGGAAAAGCAGAATATCCCCGTCCATATTCAAAAAAGGATTCATAAAAATCTCCTTGCCGCATAACAATAGTTATGTATATTCTACCACAAAACCGTCAAATAAGCAATATAAAAAGGGCACAATTTGTGCCCTCTTCATAAAATTTTAATATTTTTTACAATATGTTGTAGACAATTCTCAGCGATAAATAACAATCTTGGTATTTCTCGGTATATTGTCATATATCCACTTCGAATCGTCAAGGAACAGTCTCACGCATCCGTGCGAAAGATTCATTCCGACTCTTCCGTCCATTATCCTCTTCGGTGTGGGATCCTGGTAATAAAGCACACTGTGGAAAAGATATGCTCCCTTGATTCTTGTCGCATAGAAAAGCCTGCAGTTATTGCTGTCAAAATAGTAGAACTTGTCCCCGGCCTTAAACTCGCCTTCGATGGTCTGGTTTACGCCGCCTCCGCCAATTGTACAGGGGATATATTTTATGTCTACGTAGTTGCCCTTGCTTCCATAGTAAATGCCTATCGTGTGTTTCGTCTTGTTGACAAGTATCAGATAGTCGGTATCGGAAGAATAGCCCTGTGCTTTTGCATGCATCTGCTCAAGGTCGGATCTTTCGGAAACAACCGCTGCCGTTCCCTTTACAACATAATCCTCAGGGACAGAAACACCTGTATTCTCAACCGTACCGTCTTCAAGGATATTATAGGTAAAGCTTCCGACGCTGCACTCGCCCGCCTCTCTCGGCTGACCTTCCGAATTAAGATAATATACCTTTCCGCCAGCAACGGCCCAGCCGGTTGCCATTGCGCCTGTCTCACGGAAAATATAGGTTTTTCCGTCATATTCCTTTTCTCCGACCGTAGCTTTTCCGTCGCTTTCAAAATGGAATCTTGTGTTGCCGATGTTCAGCCATCCGCCGGTATATACCGTACCGTCCGAATTCAGGTAATAATACCCGTCATCGAGAAGAACATGGCCGGTTGCCATCTTTCCGCCGTTCAGTATATAATATTTGTTTCCGTTATCGCTGATCCAGCCGTTTGCGGCAGAGCCGTCGTTATTGAAGTAATATTTATCCTTGTTTATCGTGACGAAACCGCCCTTGCTTATTCTTCCTTCCCCGTCAAAATAATAATAGGTTCCGTCAATCTTCGTATAGCCCGTTGCGACCTTTCCGGTTTCAAGAAGATAATATTTTACTCCGTCTATCTCCTTCCAGCCGGTGTCGGCTTCGCCCTTGGAATTAAAATGATATTTTCCGTTGTCTAACGTCTTCCATCCGCCCGAAGAAATTGTTCCGTCGGAATTCAGGAAGTAATATTTGCCTTCTATCTTCTGCAGACCGCCGGCGACAAGTCCGTGAACATAATATTTTCCGTCTATCCAGCCTTCCTTGATGCTTCCGTCCGGTTCAAAGACAAAGGTCTTTCCGTCGATAGTGATCTCACCGGAAGCAACGGAGCCGTCATCCCCGAGATAAACCTCTTTGCCGTCCTTTTTCTGCCAGCCGTGCTGCATCTTTCCGTCGGCCGAAAACAGATAAACCTTACCGCCTATTTCCTGCCAGCCTGTAAGTACCACATGGTCCTTAAAGAAATAATGATTTCCGTCTATGTTCTGCCAGCCTTCTTCAACCCTGACTCCGTCTTCCATAAAATAGGAATATGATCCCATATTCTTGTCCCAGCCGGAGAATCTGAGGCCTTTTTCATCATATTTATAATTCCTGCCGTCAATTTCAACGTCGCCGCTGACTCTGATTCCGTATTCATCAAAATAATAATTTCCGCCGTCGATCTTCTGTACGCCGTAAACCATTTTTCCTTCGGAATCAAAATAGCGGAATATTCCGCCGTCCTTGACCCAGCACTTTGCAAGGCTTCCGTCAGTGTTTACATAATAGGTATCGTTTCCGATTTCGGACAGTCCGACCGAAATGAGGCCGTCATTATTGAGAAGATATTCCTTGCCGTCGATATTTACACGGCCGGTTGCCATCGTTCCGTCGGCATTAAAGTAACGGGACTCCCCGTTTGTTTCCTTCCAGCCGTCCTTGAAGCATTTTCCGTCCGCTTCAAAATAGTAGGTTTTATCGCCCACATTTTTAAGCCCCAGAGCCATCCTTCCGTCTGCGGGAAGATAGTACGGACCTTCGCCGACGCCCGAAAACCATCCGGTAAAAACACTTGAATCCTTATTCAGATAATAGGTTCCGCCTTCATAATTCAGTGCGCCGCTTTTGCCGTAGCCGAACTCGTCGGCAAAATATGTGGTCTTGTTTTTTTCATAAAAGCCCGAGTTAAAAACACCGTTGCTCTCAAACCTGTATTTTTTTCCGTCTATCTCGCGCTCATTGACATAAAGACCGTTCTTATCCTGATAATAGGTACAGCCGTTAAACAAAAACCACCCCGTATAGAGCTGACCGCTTTCATCAAAGATATACTGCGTTCCGTCAATGATATTGATTCCCGTAAGCTCCTTGCCGTTCTTAAGATACTTTGTTACGCCGTCCATTTCCTTCCAGCCGTTTCTCATGTTTTTCAGGATAATGGCCGCAGCCAAAGCTATGACAAGAAGCGCACACAGCGACAGCAATACCCAAAGCTTCTGTTTGCCGTTTTTCTTTTTATTCTTTTTTTTGCTGACTTTTTTCATACAAACTTCACCGTATAAATTGCTTTATATTTATTTATATATTACAATCTTCGATCCCGTAGGAATGTTATCGTATATCCACTTTGCATCATCCAGTGCCAGTCTGACGCAGCCGTGTGAAAGATTCATTCCGAGTCTTCCGTCCATTATCCTCTGAGGAGTTCTTGTCTGATAGTAGAGAACGCTGTGGAAGAAATATGCTCCCTTGATCCTTGTTGCGTAGAAAACCCTGCAGGATCCGCTGTCGAAATAGTAGAGCTTGGTACCGACCGCGAATTCTCCTTCTATGGTCTGAGACCTTGGAGCGCCGGTTGTGCATACAAAGCTCTTTACAAGCTGCCAGTCGCCCTTTGAACCCTTATAAACATTCACAAGATGCTTGTTCTTGCTCGCAAGGATCAGGTACTCAGTCGCAGATGAATAACCCTGGGCCTTTTCAAACATCTGAACATCGCCCTGCGAAGGAACATAAAGCGAAGCATCGCTTGAGAATGTATATTCCTTGCCGTCTATCACCATCTTTCCGACAGCAAGTGTACCGTCTTCAAGAACGTAATACCGTTTATCGCCGTAGTCAATAAAACCGACGCCTATGGTCTGGCCGTTACCGTTAAAGTAATAATACTTGTCGCCGACCTTTGTCACTCCCGTAGCCATTCTGCCGTTTTCAAGGAAATAATATCTTGTTTCGTCGATCTCGGCCCATCCTGTCCTTGCCGAACCGTCGGAATTAAAGTAATGCTTTTTGCCGTCTATCGTTATCCATCCGCCTGATGTAAGGCTTCCGTCGGCATTGAAATAATAATATCTGCTACCGGCTTTAGCAAGGCCTGTTGCCATCTTTCCGCCTTCAAGGAAGAAGAAGTCTTTTCCGTCAACCGTTTTCCAGCCGGCATCGGCAGAGCCGTCCGAAAGGAAATGGTACTTTTCGCCGCCGATGCTCGCCCAGCCGCCCTGCATGAATTCGCCGTCATCTTTAAGATAATAATATTTATCGCCAATCTTTGTATAGCCCGTAATCATCATTCCGTTATTGTCAAAATAACGTTTTTTTCCGTCCACGGTCTGCACTCCGCTTGTAGCTTTTCCGTCCGTATCGAAATGATAGGAATTGCCGGTTTTTTCCACCCAGCCGCCTTTTGATGCCGAGCCGTCTTCATTCAGAAGATAATTGGTATCGCCTATCTTCACCATTCCGCTCTGAGTGAAGCCGTTCACATAGTATTTTCCGTCAACCCAGCCGTTTTTAAAGCTTCCGTCGTTTTCAAAGAAATACTTCACTCCGCCAACAGCATTTTCACCGACAGCCATTTTGCCGTCGCTTAAAATAAATACTTTTTTACTGTCTTTATTCTGCCATCCGTAAAGACGTTTTCCGTCGGCACCGAAAAGATAGTATGCACCGTCAATTTCGGTCCATCCTGTCTGCGGAACACCATTGATAAAATAATAGGTCTCTTTGGTCGTAACAGTTTCACCATTATCATCTTTTATTCTTCTTTTGGCCTCAAGCATTCCGTTTGCTGCGGTATGATCCGGACCGAAGTAGGTATCAACGCCGTTAAGCGTGACCCAACCGCTGACCGCGGGTGCATTTTTTGCGAAATAATACAGCTTGCCGTCGATTTCATGAAGCCCCGACTGAATTATTCCTTCTTTATTAAAATAGAACTGATTGTGATCAACAACAACAAGGCCGGTAACCATGCTTCCGTCCTCATCAAAATATCTTCTTCCGTCTTCACAGTCAACCCAGCCTTTGGCAAGGGTTCCGTCTTCGTTTACATAAACAGTCCTGTTGCTTTCCTTCGAAAGGCCCACGGTAAGAATACCGTTGTCCGAAAAATATGCGGGATTTCCGTCAATTTCGGTAAGGCCTTTTACCATCACTCCGTCTTTTCCGAAATATCTTTTGCCGTCCTCAAGTTCAACAAGACCGGTAATCATTCTGCCGTTTTCGTCAAAATAATATGTGTCTGCATCTATCGTAGCAAGCCCCTTCACAAGCTTTCCGCTTTCCTGAGCATAATATTTTCTGTTTCCGTCCGACTCAAGCCAGCCGTAATACAGGCTTGAATCAGAGTTGAGATAATATTCGTCCCCGTCCAGGTTTAAAACGCCCTCAAGGCCCATGCCGTATTCATTTCTGTAATATTTTGTATTATTTATCGATACAAGTCCCGAATAGAACAGTCCGTTATCCTCGAAAAGATACTGTTTTCCTCCGATTTCCTTGTTTCCGGAGTATATTCCGTCCTCGTCCTGATAATACCGGTTTCCTTCATAATCAAACCAGCCCTCATAAAGATAACCGTCGGCATCAAAGATGTATTCTTTTCCGTCTATGGTCTGCGCTCCGGTCAGAACCTTACCGTTTTTCTTGTACAGACGCCTGCCGTCATCCTCTTTCCATCCGTTGCCAAATTTATTAAAAGCAAAAAAGCCCGCAATTATGATTGCGATGATTATGCCGGCTACAGCCAGTATCTTCGTTTTGTTTTTCTTAACTGATTGCATTTTCATAAACCTTTCTTTGCTGACAAAAAACCACTCTTAATATTAGCATCAAGAGTGGTCATAGTCAAGTCAAAAATGGGTTTGTATTCAGTTTTTATACAGTTTTACCACATTTTATTCACAGAAGCTGTCACATATAGTGTTTAATCACAAATAAAATCAGAAACTGCAGGGGATATATGCAATAAAACACGTATTTAAATTTATTGCTGCCCTGTTTGCCGTTATAGGACTGGACTATAAGTGCAGCTGTAACGGTACCGCATGCCAGTTCCACTCCGAACTTTGAGTAGAAGCATATCACCATCAAAAGCGACATCAAAGAAATCGCCGGCCTGTTTCCCCGCAGATAATAGAATACCGCAACGAAGAAAACTATTTCGAGAGGATTTTCAAAAGGAAAGATGATCGTTACCGCAAGTGTCCCCATGATCACAAGCGTTGACAACGACACAAATGCAAATTTCTTTATGCCGAAATATTTTTCCCTGACCTTATCGATCAGAATGATCATAAGCAAAGCCATCGAAAGCGTAAGAAGTCCGTCTATCGCATATCTTCCTGTAACCAGATAAAGATCCTGATAATATTTCTTTGCACCTTCCGAGCTTTCAAGAAGCTTGCGTAAGTTGTCGGCATTCAGCTCGGCATTGGCATCAATATGCGTTTTAATACCGTCGGCTATCCTCTGAAGTCCCACAGACGAGGAAAGCAAAAAAGGGATCTCGGCAATAAGCCCGAAGGAAAAAAGTCTCAAAAAGTATTTTTTTCTGCTTTTCGTATGGTAAAAACCCTCAACCATCATAAATGCTGCAAAGGGAACGGCCATCATCGAGATCATTCTGAGTATAGTATAGAGCCCGGACAGTTTTTCGCCGTCAACAAAAACAACGGCAGCATTACCGCAGATCACCGAAACCGCAAGCATGATTTTTAAGACAAAAGCCGTCATGTCCTTACCCTACCTTTTTTCGCGCTCTGACTTGTTTCGGCAATACGGCTTTTTAAAACGGTAATGCTCCTTCCCGGTACCGAAATCGTCGCATTCTCCAAAAGGCCGGCAAAATCATGTTCTCTTTTGTCAGTTGACATTTCAAAGCACCACTCGCGATTTCCCGGGAGATGGGGAACTTCAAAGCTCTTCTCATCCCAGTACATATTAACGGCAAGATAAAAGCTTTCATCCGTCTTCCTGTCACAAAGCGCATAATCTCCAGCCAGCAGTATACCTATGCAGCGGTTATAGAAATTGTTGTCCGGATACCATGCCTGCAGCGAATGGTATGAAACATCCGGAAGTCCGACTCCCAGATAATCGAGCTTTTTAAGCTCCTGGCGGTTATGGAATACAGGATGCTCCTTTCTTAGCCTGATCATCTTCTTTACAAATTCAAGGAGTTCGGCATCGTCCTTGTTTTTCTTCCAGTTGACCCAGCCGACCTCGTTATCCTGGCAGTAGGCATTGTTATTTCCGTTCTGCGAATTACCGAACTCGTCTCCGGCAAAAATAAGCGGAACGCCCTGCGAAAGCAGAAGTATGGCCATCGCATTCTTTCTCATGCGAAGCCTCAGTTCTCTTATCTTTTTATGCTTGTCGGGTCCCTCAACACCGCAGTTCCAGCCGTGGTTCTGGTCCGTACCGTCCCTGCCGTGCTCGCCGTTTTCTTCATTATGCTTAACGTCATACATATAAAGATCGGCAAGGGTAAAGCCATTGTGATCGGTTATGTAATTTATGTTTATGCTCTTGCCGGAATTTGCGCTCACATGGTAAAGAGCCTGTGCGCTCATGCCCTCGTCGCTCTTTAAGAACTTTCTCATTTCCACCGAATAAGCATCGTTGTATATTCCGAGCTTCTTTGAATCGGGGCTGTACTGTCTCGGGTAGATATTGTCTATGTTCCATTTATTGCCTATGAGCTTTGCTCCGGAAAGATAAGGATCGCAGGCGATAAGGCTGTCATCGATATTGTCAAGATTAAGCCTGAAGCCGTCGATATGATACTCCCTTACCCAGAAACGCAGGGCATCAAGCATCATTGAACGGTTTGTGGCCTTCGGAATGCTGACCTCCATCAGCACCTCGATGCCGGCCTCATGAAGTTTGCAGACCATCTGCTTGAACTCATAATCCGCCTTTGCAGGATTTGATGCATAGGAAGCCTTGGGCGCAAAGAAATGGTAAAAAGAGGTATAACCCCAGTAGTTTACCTTTGCGCTCTTCTCGTTTATAAAAGGAAGCTCCTCTGCGGACGCACCCATCGGATTTATTTGATCGGGCGGCAGATTTTCTGCGGGGCCTTCCGTTTTCTCCTCATTTCCTCTGAAAAATCTCGAAGATACAAACTCGGGCACGCCGACCTCCGGTTCTGCCGAATATACCTCGTTGTACTCCATGATCGGCATCAGAAGCACGGCATTTATCCCAAGCTCTTTGAGATAAGGAAGCTTTTCGGTCACGCCGCGGTAACTGCCCTTATGCGCCACGCCGGTATTTTTCGTAAAGCCCCTGACATGGAGCTTGTATATTATAAGGTCGGAAAAATCAATGCCCGGAGCCTTGTCATTCTTCCAGTCAAACCTGTTTTCGCACACATAGGCACGGACAAGCTTCTGCGCTTTTCTCGAAACCACCTTGCCATAAACTTCCCTGCCGCAGATAAGCTTTGCATAAGGATCTATAAAAGACACACCCTTTGCCTCATAAAGATAGGTATAGCCTTCAAGCTTAAGATCCCTGATGCAGACAGCGAAGATATTACCGGTCCTGTAGGTGCTGTCCATTGTGATCACGGTTTCGGGAACGGCATCCGTCGCATTCTTAAAAAGCTTAAGAAGTACAATGTCGGTGTCGCCTACCGCCACCGCGAAATTTGTATTCTTACCCTGTTTTGTTACGCCAAGCTTCATATAATCGCCGGGCATATACTTAAAATCTGCCATCAATAGCCTTCCTTTTACTCGTCGTCGTCTTCTGCTCCGTTTTCGATTTCGGCTTCGATCTCGCTTACTTTCTGACGTTTTCTTGCGCCTATATCGGAATCCAGATACTCATCGTAGGTTGTGATCTTATCGATGAGTTTTCCGTCGGGAGTTATTTCCATAATACGATTGGCTATGGTCTGAATGAACTGGTGATCCTGCGAGGTAAAGAGCGCAACGCCCGGGAATTTGATCATGCCGTTGTTAAGTGCGGTGATGCTTTCCATGTCCAGATGGTTCGTAGGCTCATCCATGATAAGAATATTGGCTCCGAGAAGCATCATCTTTGAAAGCATGACACGTACTCTCTCGCCTCCGGAAAGTACATTTACGGGCTTAACTCCGTCCTCACCCTTGAAGAGCATTCTTCCGAGGAAGCTTCGCACATAGGTTACATCCTTTTCAGGCGAGAAGGGCATGAGAAAATCGACAATCTGCTCGTCGCCTTTGAAAAGCGCGGTATTGTCCTTGGGGAAATATGCCTGAGTGGTTGTTACGCCGAATTTAAAGCTGCCCTCATCGGGTTCAAGCTCTCCGGCAAGTATTTTAAAGAAGGTGGTCGTTGCAAGGGTATTGCTTCCGACAAAAGCCACCTTGTCGTCATGTCCGAGCACAAAGCTTATGTTGTCAAGCACCTTTACGCCGTCAATAGTCTTTGAAATTCCCTCGACGGTAAGCACCTCATTACCGATCTCGCGGTTGGGTTTAAAGTCGATATAGGGATATTTTCTCGATGAAGGACGCATCTCATCGAGTTCGATTTTTTCAAGCGCGCGCTTTCTTGCGGTAGCCTGCTTTGACTTCGAAGCATTTGCCGAGAAACGCTGTATGAATTCCTGCAGTTCCTTGATCTTCTCCTCTTTCTTGCGGTTCGCTTCCTTCATCTGACGTATCATAAGCTGTGAAGACTCATACCAGAAATCATAGTTGCCCGCATAGAGCTGAATTTTTGCATAGTCGATATCCGCAATGTGAGTGCACACTTTATTAAGGAAATAACGGTCATGGCTGACAACAATGACGGTATTTTCAAAATTGATAAGGAATTCCTCAAGCCATGCGATCGCATCGAGGTCGAGGTGGTTCGTAGGCTCATCGAGCAGCAGTATGTCGGGATTTCCGAAAAGCGCCTGCGCAAGCAAAACCTTCACCTTCTGTGAACCGTTAAGCTCCGACATCGGAGTATAATGAAGCTCTGTCTCGATTCCGAGTCCGTTAAGAAGCTTCTCGGCATCGGTTTCGGCATCATAGCCTCCGAGTTCGCCGTATTCGGCCTCAAGCTCGGCAGCCCTTACGCCGTCCTCCTCTGAGAAATCCTCCTTCATATAGATGGCATCCTTTTCCTTGCCGATCTCATAGAGGTGGCGGTTGCCCATGATTACCGTGTCGAGCACGTTGTATTCATCATATTTAAAGTGGTCCTGTTCAAGTACCGAAAGTCTCTGTCCGGGAGTGATGATGACCTCACCCTTGCTCGGTTCGAGCTTTCCGGAAAGAATTCTGAGGAAGGTTGATTTACCGGCTCCGTTGGCACCGATGATGCCATAGCAGTTTCCTTCCGTAAATTTAATATTTACATCTTCGAACAACGCTCTTTTTCCGAGCCTTAAAGTGACATTTGCCGCCTGAATCATTTAATTCTCTCCTTTTTTGTTTATCAGCCTGTTATTATATCTGTCAAAATTTTTCGCGTGCCTAATATTATATCATAAAATCAGCCATTTGTATATTTTTTATTCTCATTTATATCAGTTTTTATTTTCTTCGGTCCTAATATGCTTTCCTTCGGCGTCAAAAACATAATTTTTTGTTTTTCCTTTGCTTACAGCCACCTTGCAGACTCTCTCATCTTCTTTGATTTCAATTTCAAGATGGAAAACTCCGTTGCCCTCCTTGTTTTCGAAGTAGGAATTCAGTTCCCCGCCAAGATATACAGCACCCGAAACAAGCTTTCCCTCCTTATAATCGTTAAAAACCGCCCTTACAAGCTCATGCTTTTCATTATACATAAGCCTTGCCGTTTCGTTGCCGTGATCGTCCGTAACTATCACGTCACTCGATCCGTCATCGTATTTTTTAAGCTCGGAGTGCTCCTCGTCCGCTTTGTAGCTTAGCTTTGTCTGGTATTTACCCTGCATTCTCTCAAGAGCCTCTTTAAGCACATTTACGATTTCCTCATCGCTTAAGCCAAGACTGTTTTCTTCCTTTTCAGCTTCCTCCCTGCTTGCTTTTTCTTCCGGAGAAAGCGTGGGCGCCGGCGTAACCGTAGGGCCGGTGCGAAGCTCATGCTTCTTACTGCCGCAGGCCGTAAAGCCGGTAAGAAGGACCAGAAATACCGCGAGGCATGCAATAAACCTGTTTTTATCAAAAATATTTTTCAAAAATTTCTCCTGTATCCGCAAATCATTTAACCTGCCGCAATTACAACAAACAAATGACAGGGAACCAGTTTTAAATCCCCTGTCATTATTTTCCGTTGATCAAACCTCAAACATCAGCTGTTCATAGCTCGGAACCGGCCAGTCCTTATCGTCAACTATGGTCTCAAGCCTGTCGATCGGAGCCCTTAAGGCATCCATCTTCGGGAACACGTCAAACTTGAAGAATTTGGCGGTTTCTGAAGCAATATTGAATTCCTGGGCCTTTGCCACGCTCTCGGAAAGCTCCTTAAGCGCCTTTCTTGCCTGCGAAAGAAGGGACGAAACCTCGATAAGTATTTCCTCCTGCACGCTTATGTCCGCAACGGGGCATGCATTCTTTACGGCATTGATCGAATCGGCAAGCTGCCTTGTGTACTTTATTACAGCAGGAATGTAGAGCTTGCTTGCCATGTCGATCATGGTCCTTGCCTCGATGTTTATAACCTTTGAATAATTCTCATAATTTATCTCGACACGGCTTCTGAGCTCTGCCTCCGAATAAACCTTCTGGCTTTCAAAAAGCCTGATGGATTCGGGCTTTGTCAGGCAGTCGATTGCTTCGACGAAGGATCTGATGTTCGGAAGGCCTCTTCTTTCGGCCTCTTTAACCCAGTCTTCCGAATAGCCGTTGCCGTTAAAGATTATCCTCTTGTGATCCTTGATGGTCTTTTTGATCATCTCGTGAAGAGTCTTCTCGAAGTCCTCAGCGCCTTCAAGTCTGTCTGCATAGATCTTAAGTGACTCTGCAACTACGGTATTAAGCATGATGTTTGCACATGCGATGGAGTTGGATGATCCGAGGCTTCTGAACTCGAACTTATTTCCGGTAAATGCAAACGGTGAAGTTCTGTT
>DFFN01000006.1 GCA_002369525.1 Lachnoclostridium sp. UBA3775
CCTGAAGACCGATACCGATTGCAGCTGCAGCGTCTGCAGCCTTGCGGCAGCCCTTCTTGATTGCGATTGCTGCGCCTACTGTGTAAGCCCACTTAGCATTTTCAAAGCAGATAGGCTGGATGCCTTCTATAAGATGATATACATCAATACCTGCTGCATCGCAGATATCCTTACATTCTTCAATGGAAGAAATGCCGTACTCCTTTAAGCAAGCAAGGATCTGGGGCTCTCTTCTCTCATATGATTCAAATAATGCCATTTGCTTATTTCCTCCTTAAAAAACTAATGTATTGCCCCCTCACTTTCGTTCGGCGGCAGGTCGTCGAAGCGCATTTATATAAATGACTTCGTCATTTGCGCTTCTCCTCATTCTTTTCTGGGATCAATGAAGCGTACGGCATCTGCCACACGACCATACTTGCCCGATGCCTTCTCAAGTGCTGTAGCGGCATCGTCACCCTTCTTGATGAAATCCATCATCTTACCGAAGTTAACATACTTGTAGCCGATGATCTCGTCGTTCTCGTCAAGAGCGAGATCGGTGATATAACCGTCTGTAAGCTCAAGATAACGAGGTCCCTTTTCCTTGGTTCCGTAAGTGGTACCGATCATTGTACGAGTTCCCTTGCCGAGATCCTCAAGACCTGCACCGATCTGAAGTCCGTCCTCTGAGAATGCGGACTGTGTACGTCCATAAACGATCTGAAGGAAGAGCTCTCTCATTGCTGTGTTGATTGCATCGCAAACGAGGTCTGTGTTAAGAGCTTCAAGAATGGTAAGTCCGGGAAGGATTTCTGCTGCCATTGCTGCAGAATGAGTCATACCGGAGCAGCCGAGGGTCTCTACAAGAGCCTCTTCGATAACACCATTCTTAACGTTAAGGGAAAGCTTGCAGGCACCCTGCTGAGGAGCACACCAGCCTACACCGTGGGTATAGCCCGAAATATCCTCGATTTTCTTTGCCTTAACCCACTTTGCTTCCTCCGGGATCGGAGCTGCGCCATGGCGAACACCCTGGGTAACAGGACACATGTTCTTTACTTCTGCTGAGTAAACCATATATTTTTTTCTCCTTTCGGTTTATCTTAGGAAATATTGCCGGAGATGCCGGCACTTAGAAAAATTATAACAAATAGATATGCTTTTTGCAAGTTCTTTTAATATTTTCTTAAATCGGATGGAGAATGTTTACTTTTCCTGTATTTTATTATATAATTCGCTTTAGCGGTCTTAAAGCAGGCCGTAAAGACCATGTTTTATACCACGGTCCACAAACATATGGAGGAAATAAGAAATGATCAAATGTGAACATCTGGTAAAACGTTACATTCAGGTCACAGCCTTAAGGGATGTCAATATTGAGATCCAGCCGGGCAAAATCTATGAGCTTCTCGGCCCCAACGGTGCCGGAAAATCTACCCTGATGAAAACAATTGTCGGCCTTACAAGACCCACCGAAGGAACAATAACGATGGACGGGCATCCGCTCACCTGGAGGGACAAGGCCAACATCGCATATATGCCTACCGAAGCATATTTCTTCAGCTATATGACATGCAAAGACATTGCAAAGTACTATTCGGACTTCTTCCCGGATTTCGACATTGCAAAATACTATGACATGCTTGCACAGATGGATCTTAAGCCCGAGCTTAAGGCAAAGGAAATGTCAACAGGTATGGCGGCCAAATTAAAGATTTCCGTAAACCTTGCAAGAAGAGCAAGGCTTATAATGCTTGACGAGCCTCTTAACGGCATAGATATCATCGCAAGGGAAAAAATCGTAAACGCAATCCAGGACAATATCAACCCCGGAACCACCCTTGTTGTATCGAGCCACCTTGTAGACGAGCTTGAGAACATCGTTACCAATGCGATCTTCCTTAAGGAAGGCGAAGTTATCATGCAGGGTGACGCAAATGAACTCCGTGCAGAACACGGAAAATCGCTTGTCGATCTTTACAAGCAGATCTATGCATAGGAGGGTATAAAGATGTTAAAAACTATAAAATATGAATTCCGCCGTTCCATCGGCGCTTTTATCATTCTCGGAGTGATCTTCGGGCTCCTTGAGCTCTACTATCTTTACGGAGTTTTTGCCGATAAAACAAAGCATATGGGAATAGCTATCGTGCTTCTTATGATCGCAAGCATGGCAATGTATATGTTTGTACTGCTTTTCAGTATATTATCCTACAAAAAAGATATAGAACAGAAGCAGGGCTATCTTGTTTTCATGACTCCGACTTCAACCTACTCTGTGATCGGAGCAAAGCTCATCACCACACTTATTACCGGCGTGGCAATAGTTGCAGTTATTTTCGCTCTTTTTGCTATCGACTGGAAGATACTGATGTCCAAGGACAAAAACCTCAGCAATTTTATCGATCTGATGGAAGATGTCTTTGAGGCAATGAGCTTCAAGACAGACAATATCATTCTCGGACTGCTTGCTCTTGTATTTGTTTTCCTTATCAGCTTCTATCTGATGGTAACGATTGCTTATCTTGCTCTTTCGCTTTCCAATACTCTGCTTTCAAACAAGAAGGGAAAGGGCTTCATAAGCTTTGTATTCTTTATCATACTGTATATCGTCATTACCGTAATTTCAAACAAGTTGCCTCATATCGGTAAGCAGCCCTTCACTCAGATCACCGATGCTATGATTTACAACATTCCGCAGTATCTGTTCCATACAGTAATGATAGTTGTATGCTTCTATTCAAGCGCATGGCTCTTAAACAACAAGATCAACCTGTAATTTTAAACATCATGCCGCAGGCATAAATCAGGGGCGGTTCCTTTCGGAGCCGCCCCTTTTGTATTTCCGGTTTAAATTCCGTCTTTGTTTCTTATGTTTCACTGTTCGGGTTTGAACATGCTCTTGGGCGCCTTGCAGATCGCGCATTTAAAGTCTTCGGGAAGCTCTTCCCACTTTGTACCTGCAGCGATTCCAAGCTCGGGTGCGCCTTTCGCCTCGTCATATACCCAGCCGCAGAGCTGGCATACATATCTCTTGAAACCTGCTTCGCCTGTCTCAACCTTAACATCGGGGTCAAGCGCTTTGATATCAGCTGCGATCTCCTCTTTGATCATCGACACATTGTCATCCTCAGCCGGAGCCTTTTTCCCTGCTTCCTCGAACATGCTCTTAGGCACCTTGCAGACGGCACACTTGAAATCATCGGGCAGATCCTCCCATCTGGTTCCGGGAGCAATGCTCATCTCGGGAACGCCGAGAGCCTCGTCATATATCCAGCCACAGGCCTTGCACATGAACTTTCTGTAGCCTTCACCCGAAGCGCTTACTTCGATCGCCGGATCTGCTTTCAGCTCATCCGGGATCGCGATTTCAGCCGGCTCATTTCCCAGCAGGCTCTTTACAAGAGCCGGGATCAAAGCAAGATCGGCCTCCTCCGGATTCCAGTTTGAACGTACCTGCTCATCGATCACGTCAAAGCCCGCATCGGCAAGTCTTTCTTTGAGTATCTTTACCGACTCGCCGCTCCAGCCGTAGCAGCCGAAAGCAGCAGCCTTCTTATTTCTGAATTTCAGGGTCTTAAGGAAGGAAAGGAAAGCCGAAACGCTTGTAAGCACATCGTTCACGCAGGTAGGAGAACCGACGGCGATCGCCTTTGATTTAAACACTTCGGTCATCACATCGTTCTTGTCAGCCTTTGAAACATTAAGCACCTTTACAACGGTCTTGGGACTTACCCTGTTGATTTCCTTTGCAATCGCATGCGCAAGCGTCTTTGTACCTTCCCACATCGTATCGTAGGGAATGGTTATCTGGTCTTCCTGATAATTATCGGCCCAGAGCTTGTACTTTTCAACGATCTGCATCGGTTTGTCGCGCCAGATCACGCCGTGTGAAGGAGCGATGATATCTATCGGAAGCCCGAGTCCTTCTATTTCTTTGATCTTCGGATTTACAAAGCCTGCGAAAGGATGGATGATGTTTACGAAATACTTCATTGCTTCCTTGTAAAGCAGACACTGGTCCGCAAGGTCGTTAAAAAGCTCTTCAACGGCAAAGTGCTGACCGAAGGCATCCATCGAGAAAAGGATGTTGTCTCCCGTCATATAGGTAGCCATCGAATCGGGCCAGTGAAGCATCTTCATTTCGATAAAAATAAGCTTCTTGCCGTTGCCTATCTCAATGCTGTCGCCTGTCTTTACGACATGGAAATCCCAGCCGCGCTTTCCGTACTGACCCTCAATGCTTTTTACAGCCTGCGCGGTACAGTAGATGGGTGTTCCCGGAATTTCCTCCATCAGCCTCGGAAGCGATCCCGAATGATCTGCCTCGCCGTGCTGCATGATAATGAAATCGATCTTCTTTATGTCGGTTTCCGACTTAAGATTATTTAAAAACTCGTCTCTGTGAGGAGTCCAGACGGTGTCGACAAGCACGGTCTTCTCCTCCTCGATCAGATAGGCATTCTGGCTCGAGCCGTTATGTATCGAGTATTCGTCACCGTGAAATTTTTCAAGTTCCCAGTCGATATAACCGACCCATGAAACATTATTTTTAACCTTCTTACGCATTATTGTAAACCTCCGGATATTGCGTTATTCATATAATTTTCTGCGATCTTCATGATGCTTTGATTTGCCCTCCGAGTGAGGAAGATCGTTAAAGTGAAGCAGTGTTACCGCAGCCTTAAGGCCAACTACCTGACGGATCACCGACTGAACCTTTGCAGCATAGGCCCCTTCATTAAAGCCCTCTGCATTCCAGATCCTGTCTTCCACCTCGACCTGGACCTCGAAGGTATCCTCGTTGCCCACACGGTCAACAATTATCATGTAGTGAGCCGTGCAGCCGTCAACGGTAAGCAAAGCTGCCTCAACCTGTGAAGGGAAGACGTTAACGCCGCGGACTATCATCATGTCATCGGTACGTCCCTTGAAGCGCTGTATTCTTGCCATGGT
>DFFN01000025.1 GCA_002369525.1 Lachnoclostridium sp. UBA3775
CCTCATCGGAAAGCTCGTCCATACCGAGTATCGCAATGATATCCTGAAGCTCGCTGTATTTCTGCAGGTACTCCTGTACCTCTCTTGCAGTATCATAGTGCTCCTTGCCGACTATGTCCTCTTCAAGTATTCTCGAGGTAGAGTAAAGAGGATCCACAGCCGGATATATGCCCTGCTCGGCAACCGCCCTCGAAAGCACCGTGGTTGCGTCAAGGTGTGAAAACGTTGTCGCCGGAGCCGGGTCCGTCAGATCGTCGGCAGGCACGTAAACTGCCTGTACCGAAGTGATCGAACCTTTTTTGGTCGAAGTGATCCTTTCCTGCAGGGCGCCCATTTCCTGCGCAAGCGTCGGCTGGTAGCCTACCGCAGAGGGCATGTGTCCGAGAAGAGTCGAAACCTCGGAACCAGCCTGCACAAAACGGAAGATATTGTCGATGAAAAGAAGTATGTCCTTGTTCTGCTCATCCCTGAAATATTCGGCCATCGTAAGCCCTGTAAGGGCAACCCTCATCCTGACGCCGGGAGATTCGTTCATCTGTCCGAACACCATTGCCGTTTTGTCTATGGTACCGGACTCCTGCATCTCGTTCCACAGGTCATTACCCTCACGGCTTCTCTCACCGACACCGGTAAAGATAGAATAGCCGCCGTGCTCGGTTGCAATATTATGTATAAGCTCCTGAATAAGAACCGTTTTTCCCACTCCGGCGCCGCCGAAAAGTCCGATCTTGCCGCCCTTTGCATAAGGCTCAAGCAGGTCTATTACCTTGATACCGGTCTCTAAGACCTCCGTTTCAACACTCTGGTCGGCAAAAGAAGGTGCCTTTCTGTGTATTTCCCATCTTTCGGCATCCTCAGGGATAGGCTCCTTTCTGTCTATCGGCTCGCCGACGGCATTGAACATTCTTCCAATGGTGCAATCACCGACCGGCACCTTAATGCTGCTGTCGGTCGAAACCACCCGCATATCTCTTGCGAGACCTTCGCTGGCTCCGAGCATGATACAGCGCACCTCGTTATTCCCGAGGTGCAGGCAAGCCTCCATCATCCGCTTTTCGCCGTCAGTCTCGACATAAAGGGCCTCTCTTATCTTCGGGAGCTCTGCTCCGTCAAAGGCCACATCCACTACGGGACCGGAAATCTGAATTATCCTACCTGTCTTCAAGCTCTTTTCTCCTCTTAATCGCTTCCATACGTTTCTTTTTCTGTGCTCTCGCTCCTGCCGTAACCTCGGTTATCTCCTGGGTTATTGCAGCCTGCCTGAGCCTGTTGTACTGCATCTGCAGCTTGTCTATCAGTGCCTCGGCGTTTTTGTTTGCCGAATTCATTGCCATCATCCTCATGTTCTGCTCCACGGAAAAGCTGTCGATAAGCGCTCCGTAGATAAAGCCCGAAATATATCCCGGCATGCAGCGGTCAATTACCTCGCTCACCGAAGGATAAAAACGGTAATGCACGTCGACTTCGTTTTTCTGTTCGGCGGGCGTTAAGAATTTTCTTCTTTCAAAGGGCAGAAGCCTTACCATTTTAACACTGGTTGTAAGCTCGTTTTTCATATCGGAATAAATTACCCTTATTTCATCAACATTCCCGCTGTCATATTCAGAAAGCAGGGTGGCGCATATCTGTCTTGCCCTTCTGAATGTCGGATTTTGTGCGGTATATATGAAGGACTGCTCGATTCCTATGCCGCGTTTTGCGAAATACTTTCTGCCGTAGGCCCCGACAACATAAAGCTTGACTTTTTTATGCTTTCTCATCTCGGCCTCGGCGCGTCTAAGGACATTAAAATTATAGGCTCCCGCAAGGCCCTTGTCCGCAGTTATGACAAGATAGGCATAAGTTTCGGCCGTCTTTCTTCCCGTCTTGGGATAAAAATATCTGGAATTCACATCGGATTCCGTCTGAAATATGCGCTTTATCTCATGCTCCTGCATTTCAAAGAAGGGGCGGGTGCGTTCAAGCGCCTGCCTTGCCTTCTGAAGCTTGGTGGAGGAAATGAGATACATGGCATTCGTGATCTTCCATGTGCCTCCGATACCCTCGATTCGGTTTTTAATATCCTTTGTATTTGGCATTTCTAAGCTTTCTTATACTGTTCAAGATATTCTCTTGCTATGTCGATTATATCCTCGCGGTCCTCGGCTTCAAGTACCTTTTTATCATCAATTGAAGTGCAGAGCCCCGGCGCATTGTCCTCAAAGTATTCAAGGAGCCCCGCCTTGAATTTTCCGATATCGTCAAGAGCAATGTCCTGGAATACATGATCCTGGGCGGCAATAAGAAGTATGACCTGCTCGTGAAGGGTATAGGGACTTGACTGGGGCCGCCTTAAAATCCTCATGAGTCCCTGTCCGTAAACAAGCCTGTACTTTGTCGCCTCGTCGAGATCGCTTGAGAACTGGGTGAATATCTCCATTTCCCTGAACTGTGCAAGATCGAGCCTGACAGAACCTGTTGCCTTCTTCATTGCCTTTGTCTGTGCGGCGCCGCCGACACGGGATACCGAAAGACCGACATTTACCGCGGGTCTCTGGCCCGAAAAGAACAGATCGCTCTCAAGGAATATCTGTCCGTCCGTTATCGATATGATGTTGGTCGGTATATATGCCGAAACGTCTCCCGCCTGTGTCTCAACTATCGGAAGCGCAGTCATCGAACCGCCGCCGAGCTCATCGGAAAGATGTGCCGAGCGTTCCAAAAGCCTTGAGTGAAGGTAGAAAACATCGCCCGGATATGCTTCACGGCCCGGAGAACGCTCCAAAAGCAGCGAGAGCGCACGGTAAGCTATTGCATGCTTTGAAAGATCATCATAGATGATCAGGACATCCCTGCCCTTTTTCATGAAATACTCGCCAATCGCCGTGGCCGAATAAGGAGCGATGTACTGCATCGGCGCAGATTCGCTTGCGGTTGCCGAAACAATGATGGTATGCGCAAGCGCGCCCTTCTTTTTCAGCGTGTGCACAAGACCGGCCACGCTTGAGGCCTTCTGTCCTATGGCACAGTATATGCAGACCACGCCGTTGTTTTTCTGGTTAAGTATCGTATCTACGGCGATAGAGGTCTTTCCCGTCTGTCTGTCGCCGATTATAAGCTCTCTCTGTCCTCTTCCGATGGGGAACATCGAATCGATGCAGAGCAGACCCGTGTTCATGGGCTCGTTTACGCCCTGTCTGTCAAGTATGCCCGGAGCAGCACTCTCAATAGGAAGGAAATCATCCGCCATTATGGGGCCGTAGCCGTCGATGGGGTTGCCGAGCGCATCCACTACCCTGCCGAGATAATCATCGCCGACAGGTATACCGGCTGCCTTGCCGGTTCTTCTTATCAGGCTGCCCTCTCCGATCTCCTCCTCATCGCCGAAAAGTATGATTCCGACGGAATCGGGGCGAAGGTCAAGTATCATGCCCCTTACTCCGGACTCAAAAACTACGATCTCGCCGTAAACCGCATTGTCAAGTCCTTCCGCGGTAACGATACCGTCACCGACAGCCATGACCCTTCCCGTCTCGGAAGCCTCTGCGGAAAGATTCCAGTTATCTATCGAGCTCTTGAAGAGGGATATAAGGCTGTCTCCGCTTCCTTTTGCTGTATCCCTGGTTACGTTTTCAAGATAAGCCTTAAGCTGGGCTATCCTGCCTTCCTTGGTCCAGTCGAAAACATCGTCTCCTATCTTCAGTCTGAAGCCGGAGCTGATCTTTTCGTCCTTTTCCCATATCAGTTCATGCTCTTTTTCATATTTTTTGTTAACAAAGCTTTCAAAGCGTACAAACTGGGCGGGATTCGGACGTGTTCTGGAATATAAGAATGCCTGAGGCTTTATATTGTTTGAATCAGGCATTTTCGTTACTCCTTTCGGCATTGTCAAGAAAAGCATCGAAAATATTATTGTCGTTCTCGCCGAGCAGCATCTTGTCCGCAGCCTGCTCCATCAGTTTGGAAATTGCCATCTTGGCTTCATACTCCTCAATGGCGCGCTGGCGCGATGCGGCAAGCTTTGCATCCTCTATGATCTGGTCTGCCTCTTTCTTGGCGTCCTTAAGCTTGAGCTCCCTTGCGCTTTCAGCCTCAAGAGCAGCCTTCTTTCTGCTTTCGTTTATCTCGTCCTGAACACTGGCAAGCCTGCTTTCATACTCCGCCTTGAGGCCGTCCGCCTCAGACAGCCTGTCCTTAGCCTGCTTGTCAAGGCCGGCATAGTACTCTTCCCTCTTGTCCATGAATTTCTTCACCGGAGAATAAAGAAGAATATACATTCCGCCGAAAAGTATCACCACATTGAAGGCATGCAGCAGAACCTGTAATAAATCTATACCTAAAGGCATAGCAATACCTCCGTCTGTTTCTCTACATTACGAAAATTATCAATATTGCAACGATAAGCGCATAAATAACTACTGTCTCGATGAACACCAGACCGAGCATCAGCGTCGATCTGATACCGCTCTCGGCTTCGGGCTGACGGGCGATGCTGTCATTTGATTTGCTGATAGCCCAGCCCATTGAAAATGCACCCGCAAGCGCTGCAGCGCCTATCGCTATTGCGGCTGCCATTGCCTTGCCCTTGGTTGCATCGTCATTTTTTTCTTCTTCCGCTTCGACGGCACTCTCAGTGGATTCTGCTGCCTTAGCCTTGAACTGGGCGGTAAAAAAAACTGCCGTCAGAATCAGCAATACCGTCGCAAAAATCCTTACTGTTTTTACTGAGTGAATCATTTTCAGTTACCTCCGACTGTCTGCGGGGCCGAAGCCTTCGCATTTTTATTTTTCTCTTTTTTATTTTTTTCTTTTTTCTTATGGCTTACTTCCGTAACCTCACCGTAGTAAACCGAAGTCAGCATCGTAAGCACGTATGCCTGTATCACCGCATGAAGCACTGTAAAGAGCACTCCGACCGCAACGGGAAGCACAAAGCTGAGCTTTATGTAATAGTAGACAAGCTCTGTTGTGAGCATGCCCGAAAGCAAAGCTCCGAACAACCTGAAGGTCATGGATATGGGCAGCGAAAATTCCTTAAGTCCCAGGAACACGCCCTTAACCTTGTTTGCCATGATGCCTCCCGTCATGATGAACAGGTAGGAAAAGCAGCCCATGGCCATGGCGCCGTTTATGTTCGCGAGCGGAGCCGGAAGCGAAATCGAATGCCCTTCGGTAGTCACTGCCTGAAAGCCGAAAAGCTCGAACATCGTGCCGGCAAAAATATAGGAACCGGCAGTAAATATGTAAGCTCCGAGGGCCTTGTTCCGATGCGGTGAGTTTTTCTTTGCCAGGCCGTCGAAAAGCCCGACCCATTCTTCGATCAGAAGCTGGAATTTACCGGGCACAAAGGTAAAGCGCGGTATGGCAAAAATCCTGATAAGCGCAGCGGCAAAGAGCAGAACTGCCGTGACGGCAAAGGCCGATATCAGCGACGGGTCCACATCCATGAGCCCGAACAGGCTGACCTTATTAAGGTCATGAAGCACCGCATCCTTCATCGTTTCCTTTATCGTTTCACTGTGGCCGGAATTTGAGATCGTAAGGACTATTCCGATCACCACGGACAGAAGCAGGGCCCCGATCACCGCAAGGCTTATCCTCTGTTTCTTTTTCTCCATTATTTATCAGTCCTCTTTTTTCAAAAATTCAAAAAAGCTCATTACGGCAACAATGATCTGAAGCGCCACGACGGCAACAGCCATTCTGTCGTTGATAGCTTTATTTATTTTCTTTCGCATGCTTTCTGTCCTCCATTGCTTCTTGCTGGAGTTCCTTCTCCAGCTGTACCTCGACCTTCTCTTCCTCATCGAAGATACCGGTCTTTATTATCTCAAGGAAGGCTTCGACTATCTCGGGATTATAATGAGTGCCTTTGCAGCGTTCAAGCTCGGAAACAACATCCTCGAGAGGCATTTTTTTCTTGTATACCCTGGCCGTGAACATTGCGTCGAAAGAATCCGCAACGGCGATTATCTGTGCAACCATCGGTATCTCAACGTCGCCGTGAAGGCTGTTCGGATAGCCCTTGCCGTTAAATCTCTCGTGATGGTAGCCTGCGCCAAGTGCAAGGTCGGGCATTATCTTGATTTCCTTAAGGATTTCATAGCCGTTCCATGCATGAGTCTTCATTATAACAAACTCTTCATCATTAAGCCTGCCGGGCTTGTTAAGAACGTTATCGGGAATACTGATCTTGCCGATATCGTGCAGCAGGGCAATGTTGTAGAAATCCTCTATCTCATCCTTGGTGAACTTACCCATCTTCTCGGCTATCATCTTGGTATATGCCGCGACTCTGAAGGAATGACCTCTTGTGTACTTGTCCTTCATATCGATGCATTTCGCGAATGCGGTAATGACCTGATTTGTCAGTTCCTTTTCTTCCTTGGCCTTTTTCTCGAGTTCCTTTGTCTTCTTCCTGAAATAAAGGATGATAAGTCCCGCTATAAAGGCTATCGCAAGCAAGGCAGCCAGGAGCTTAAACCACAGATACTCATAGAAGGCTTTCTTCTTAACGATGTTTATTGTGATGGTGTATTCCTTTTCGCCTGTAAGTCCGTTAAGTACCGAGAAGGTGAAATTATACTCGCCTCCGTCAAGGTTTGTATAGCTTATTTTCTCCAGCTCGGTCATGTTGCTGATGATCTCGTTATAATCGAAACCGTCGAGCTTGTAGCTTATCTTCGGGTTTCTCATCGAATAGCTTAAAACATAAGCATTGATGACAAGTCTCTTCGAATCGGCGGGTATCGTGATGGTTTCGCCGCTTTTCACATAATAATCCTTGCCGTCAACCGTCACCGAAGGAACAGCCGCTTTAACCTCGGGCTCCCTTTCAAATGCCTGGTTGATATTGATCGAACATATGCCGGTTGAACCG
>DFFN01000134.1 GCA_002369525.1 Lachnoclostridium sp. UBA3775
CAAACTGCTTCGAGCCTTTTTCGAGAAATACTTCATTCACAGCCTTGCTGTAGGCATTTATGTTCTTCATCGACTCTTTATAGGAAGCATTGTCAAGCATATTCTTGTCAGCCGTTGCTGTATAGGATGCCCTGAGAGTTTCAATGTACAGTACTCGTTTTGCGGAATCGACAATTTTCTCTTCATATTCTTTTTTGTCATTTTCCTTTATTTTTTCATACTCTGCTGCATCATATTTCTTGTCGGCAAACTCCTTTTCACGTTGCTTTCCGAGTTTGTAATATTTCTCGGCCTCATTCTGACGATATTTTTCTTCGCTTATGGTGATTTCCTTTGCCTTGTCATCGACCGCCTTGAATTTCTCGCGGATGGCAGCCTGCCTGATATAGTCACCGTCAAGCTTGTAACCCTCATCAGCATGGGCCAGTGTAACGCTATCATAGGTATTCTGAACACCCTTGTTTTCAAACTCATTTATCACCTTGCGAAGTGCCAAAAAGGTCTTTTTAGCCTGCTGCATAGCATGGTAACGCTTTTCACCGGTCTTACCGAGACGTGCGATATCCTTTGGATTCTTAGGGTCGCCGCCTGCTTTTATGATAATCTCATCCTTATCTTTAAGGTATGAGGCAATCTTGCCTGCTATTTCCTTTTGTTTTGCGGCAAGCTCTTCAATATTTTTCTTAGGTATCTTAGCGCTCTTTCCGGCTGCAAAATTATCATTTATCTTTTTAGCAAACTTCTTCAGGGTTTTATCAATCTCGGGAATTCCCTTCATCACATCACCAAAACGCGAATTGGTAGTGAAGGTTTCGGCATCCTTCATGACCTTAAGGGTATTCTCAACACTGATATCCTTCCTGTCCTTATTGACTTCTTTGACAAAATCAAGAAGATTTTTATTGGCAACCGTTGCCTTTATCCTGTCAGCTATATCGGACATGGCAGCTGAATGTACCTTTGTTTCCAGTATTTCGGCAAGCTCGGTAACGGATTCGGTTTTCAGGCTTTCCATAAGCTCACGTGCATACTTTCCGGTTTCTTTCTTGAGAATCGACGTAGTAAGCTTATGATCGGGATGTTTCTCGTCAAAGAGCTCCGGATTTGCCACTATGCTCTTTCCGTCAAGGAAGTCAGAATATATGTAGCCTGCAACCATTTCCTCAATAGCATACTTAGGCAGATCCTTTGAATTTTTGATCTGCTTGAGCATTGCAGACTTAGAGAATGATTCATCGGATCTTTTACTGATTTCATCTCTTCTTACATCCGCATTGTAGTAAAGACTGTTACCGCTTATTGCATCGCTTACACAGTCATTGTAACACTTTTTGAAAGCTACCAGTCCCATTTTGAACGAAGAATCATAAGCATACTCAAAATCTTTTCCTTTGGGTAGGCTGTCCCTGAATTTTTCAATTTTTTCAATACATTCGATCACATCCGTAGGAGAATTAATCTTTTTATTCCATATTTCTTCTTTGAATGGAGCAAATTCCTTTTCCTTCCATTCTTTAAGTCTGACGCTGCCCGCTACGTCACCTTTGAATTCATAGGAATATGTTATATGATCGATCAGTCCCTCAAAAATGCCGGTAAGGTTCATTACCTGAAGATCTCTGCTGTCCCAGCCGTTTTCAATGGCTTTTTTCTTCCACCTGAGTCCTTCGACATACTGATCAAATCCTCTGTCAACGTTCTCTTTTCCACGGCCCACAAGCTCCGTCAGGTCATTTCCGGTATATATCTTATCCTTTGTTTTCGTGCTTCTGAGGGTTTCATCGGAAAGCTTAATAAGCTCATCGTTTGCTTTTATTATCTTATCATATTTCTCAAGGACAGAAGCAAGATATGTGGTCTCCTTATCGGCATCCCAGCCTTTCTCCATATCCTTCTGACGCTTATATTCGGTTTCGATAAGATCCGCGCCATGTCCATAGAAATCCATCAAAGGATTCATTATACCTGTAGCGGTAAAATAATCCCTTATTTCCTTAGGCTCGACCATCTTGTCTTTGCTTTTTTCCGATCTGAAAATATCCGGGCCTGCGGCTACATTGTTACTGATCAGCGCAGCTACATAAGGGTCGTTATTTTCCAGCTCAAGCATATTGCCTTTTTCAACATCCGATCCGACAATGGAACACTTAGAATAGAGTTTAAAGCTTTTTGTTGCGGAATCTGCTTTATTTATTGCAATCATTCCAGCCCTAAGCTGCGACTTTGCAAAATCAGTCAGTTCCTTTTTTGTTTCCTCATCAAGCTCATACTCGATTTTCGGCAAAAAATTGGATTTTAATGTTCCCTGTCTTTCAATTCGTTGGAGATCACCGTTTTCGACCTTATCCCACAGTTTATCCTGTCCTTTGATAAACTCCTTATAGCCTTCGGGATCAAGGGAATTAATCATTGTTCCGAGAGGAAGCATCCTGTAATTTGCTAATGCGTCATGCCCCTTGAAATCCTCATGAGTTGCATAATCTTCGGTTATTTCCGTAACTCCCGGCTTTTTGAAACCAAATTCAGCAGTATTCTTCAGAGCATTTTCGTGCTTTATAAATTCATTGCCAAGATTTGAGACAAAAGTATCCTTGTTTGCCTCAAGAAAGCCGTTAAATGCTGCAGCAACCTTGATTTTATCGACAGCTCCGTTTACCTTTGTGGCAAACGCAGTCTCCCTTACTTTTTCAAACTCATCCTTAAGCCTTGCATATTCATCAGCCGTTTTCTTTCTCTCGCTAATACGGTTAGGTGCCTCGGAAAGCGCCTGCTCCAGATCCTTTAAACGTTTTTCTCTCTGTTCATAGTCGTTGTTATATTCACTTACGCTACGTAAATAAGCATTATGCTTTTTTTCGTCCTTTTTCTCTTCTTCTGTTTCGGGCGGAAGCGGCTCATTCTTTATTTTCTCAAATCTTTCCCTGGCCTTATTGACCTTTTCCTGCATTTGTTTTACATATTCATCCTGGCCTTTAACTGCTGCCTCATATTCCCTCTCAGCCTGTCTTCCGTCCTGAACAAGCTTTGAATAAAGCTGATTTATGGAGCCAAGCACTGTAAGCTCGTTGAATCCCCAGCCGTTTTCGATAGCCTTCTGCTGTCCGCGGAGGTTTTCTATTTCATCAACACAGTTACGTTTTGCGGTATTGCCTACAGTCAGGTTACCCTTGCCTACAATGTTGGTCAAGGGATCGTTCATGAAAACATCGTATTTGCTCTTTCCGTCTTCATCAACCAGTTCTGAAATCTTTTCAAAATTATCACAGGTTTTCTTTATTGCCTTGCTTAAATCATTAAGATATTCCTGTTCTTTTTCCGCATCATAATCGGCGGTTAATTTCAGTTTTTTATATTCACACTTAATTACATCGCTGATTCCTTCAAAGAAATTGTTGAAATAAGGCAGAACATCCCCCATGTTTTCAGGCTTTGCCAAAAATTCGAGGGTAATGTCCTCTCCGGTTTCAAGCATTTTTCCTTCAATCTTCAGACTCTTATGGAACTGTGAAAGAAGTGACGGAATATATGTATTATCCTCTACTGCCTCAGCGAAAGATCCGTTTTCGGTATTGGATGTGGTTTCAAGATAAGAAAAAATACCCAGAAACTTTTTCTCATCTTCCTTAGGGTTTTCTAATATTTTTTTATAAAACTTATTGGTATCATCAATCACGGCTTTTATTTCTTTGTTTTTTTCGGAAGGATAGTACTCCTTGAAAGTATTCCCCGAAATCGGAGTCGGTCCGTTCTGGTCAAATTTTCTGTCATTGCCCATAATCATTGAAAGCTGTATTCTGTCATAGAGCTCCTTATCCTTATTCTGAATTGTTCCGAATTCGGCAAGGCTCGATACATAGCTTAACTGCATAGTAGGGTTAAATTTAGCGTATTTTCCTGTATCAAATGTTCCGGGTTTAGGCATGGTTTTACCTCCAAACATAATTTTATTTATTATATCACAAAAAGTGCACCAAAAGTGCATCAAAAAATAATAAAGGCTGCGGTTTATTACCGCAGCCTTTTAAGCCTTTAAAAATTATCTGAGGATGATATCTTCTCTCTTCGGTCCGTTTGAAACATACTTGATCGGAACACCGATTTCCTTTTCGATAAACTCAACATAGTCCCTGCATTCCTTGGGAAGTTTGTCATATTCTTTAATTCCGCCGATATCGCACTTCCATCCGGGAAGCGTTACATATACCGGCTTGCACTTTGCAAGCTTTGTGGTAACGGGGAAGTCCTTTATCACCTCTCCGTCAAGCTCATAACCGACGCAGATCTTAAGTTCATCCCATACACCGAGCGCATCGAGTACGGTAAGCGCAGCCTCTGTGGCTCCCTGTATCCTGCAGCCGTATCTGGTTGCAACGGCATCGAACCAGCCCATTCTTCTCGGTCTTCCCGTTGTTGCGCCGTACTCACCCTTGTCACCGCCGTTATCTCTCATCTTTTTGGCATCTGCCTCGTCTGTGATCTCGCTGACGAATTCGCCTGCTCCTACAGCTGAAGAGTATGCCTTTATGACGGTTATGATCTCCTTTATCTCATAAGGAGGAATGCCTGCTCCGATCGCACCGTAAGCGGCAAGTGTAGAAGACGAAGTAACCATCGGATAGATACCGTGGTCGGGATCCTTAAGGGAACCGAGCTGGCCTTCAAGAAGCACGTTCTTGCCTGCCTTAAGGGCTTCATATAAAAATGCGGAGGTGTCGCAAACATAGGGCGCGATCATATCCCTGTACTCATGAAGAGTCTTAAGAAGTTCCTCCGGATCGATCGGATCCTTGTGATACATATGCTCGATGAGAATATTCTTCTGCTCAAGTACACGGTAAACTTTGGTCCTCAGGCTTTCTTCATCAAAAAGCTCCTGAACCTGGAAACCTATCTTGGCATACTTATCTGAATAAAACGGAGCAATTCCCGACTTTGTTGAACCGAAGCTTGCTTTTCCGAGTCTCTCCTCCTCATAGGTATCAAGAAGGATGTGATAAGGCATTACGATCTGTGCCCTGTCGGAAACGAGGATCTTCGGCTTGTGAACGCCGCCGTCGATAAGTGACTTTACCTCATTGATGAAGAAGGGTATATTGAGAGCAACTCCGTTTCCGATGATGCTTGTGGTATGATCATAGAAAACACCGCTCGGAAGCATGTGAAGTGCAAAACGTCCGTAATGATTTATGATCGTATGACCGGCATTTGCACCGCCCTGAAATCTCACAACAATGTCTGAGTTCTCGGCAAGCATATCGGTGATCTTACCCTTGCCTTCATCTCCCCAGTTGGCGCCTACTATCGCTCTTACCATTTATTTTTCCTCCGTTACAATAAACTGTGCAATATAAGTGTGTTTTGACACACCACATAATATAATAACTCAAACAGGAAGATTTTGCAAGAGAAAAAAGTAAGATTACAGCATAAGCACCAAATATGCACCAAAAACAAAAAAACCGCACGAAAAAAGAGCCCCTGAGGACTCTTTTTTCTTTATACGGACTTAGCCGATCATTATATGATTACAAAGAATTTAACAAGGAACAAAACCGAAATGAACAAAGTCAGGAAGGATACGTCCTTGGTCTCACCCACAAAAAGCTTAAGAACGGTATATGAGATCATTGCAAGTCCGATACCGTGTCCGATTGAACCCGAAATCGGCATCGCAAGCAGCATGATGAATACGGGAACGACCTGATCCATATCGTCAAAATTGATCTTCTTAAGTCCCTGAAGCATTATGATACCTACATAGATAAGAGCCGATGAGGTAGCCGGAGCGGGAATGATCGCAGCAATCGGGGCGATAAAAATGCAGAGCAGGAACATAAAGCCTGCGGTAAATGCTGTAAGACCTGTTCTTCCGCCTGCCTCCACACCTGATGCGGACTCAACGAAGGTAGTTACGGTACTGGTACCGGAACATGCACCGGCAACTGTTCCGACTGCATCGGAAACAAGAGCTTCCTTCATCTTAGGCATCTTACCTTCCGAATCAACCATGCCTGCACGGGATGCGGTTCCGACGAGAGTGCCGATGGTATCAAACATATCGATCATACAGAAAGTGATGATCAGGGTAAGAGCGGTAAATATTCCGATGTCAAAGAAACCTTTGAAATCAAATTTGAACAAGGTCGTTTTTACCATATCCTTAAAAGGAGGTACGAATGAAGCGGTCTTAAGGCTTTCAAAAGGATTTACCTTCAAAAAGATTGCTTCTCCTGCCCAGTAAAGAACAGCAGCATCGAGCATTCCGAGAAGAACCGCAGCCTTAACGCCTCTCTTTGCAAGAAGCGCGATTACAAACACACCGATAACCATGGTAGCGGCCGTAAGCACCAGCTTGTTGTACGCATCGTTTCCGGTAGCCTCACCCTCCATCGAATCGCGAAGCATCTTGGGCATCATTGCACCGAAGAAATCCTTCATGGTGTAGTAAGCATTGCCGTTATCGTCATATACTCCGGCATTCGATCCGAAACCGATATTCATGAGCATGAGACCGATCGCCGGTCCGATTCCGAGACGTACGCCGAGGGGAATGGCATCTACGATCTTCTCTCTTACATTAAGGAAGGAAAGAATAAGGAATACTATACCTTCGACAAGTATAATGCAAAGAGCTGCCTGGAATGCATCGGTATAGGCACCGTCGCCTTCGTAACCGTTAAGAACAACAATGTTTGCCACAACGGTTGCAAAGAATGAGTTAAGGCCCATTCCGGGAGCCATTACAAAAGGCTTGTTCGCAAGGAAAGCCATGCACATGGTTCCGAGTCCCGAGGCAATACATGTTGCAAGGAATACGCCGTTCCACAACGGTGTTCCGACTGCAAAGCCCGTCAGAAGGTTAGGATTCAGAGCAATGATGTAAGCCATTGTCATGAAGGTTGTCAGTCCGGCAAGCAGTTCAGTACGTATGCTTGAACCGTTTTCCTTTATCCTGAACAGCCTCTCAACGGAGTTCGCATCGTTGCCGTCCACCTTCCTGGTGTTTTCATTAGACATGATGAAAGTCCTCCTTGTTGGAGTTATTTTTTATGTCTTCATTATACTCATATAAAACGCCGTAGTCAATTGAAACGTCACAATTTTTTCATACTTTTTTCAATTTTATTTTGCCGTTTGATTCAGTAATATCTAATAAGCAGTTCCTTTTCTATTATCTCACGGTCGATACCGGTCCTGCCGAAACTTTCATCGTTTCTGGGAATACCGATACTTAAGGTCTCGCTTCCGTGAATGTCAAAAAAGTTGTCCGAAAAGCTTACGTCATGACCGGAGAGCGACAGAAATACCGACTTTGTATACACATTAGAGGAAATGTTTATCCTGAAGCTCTCCTC
>DFFN01000165.1:0-3001 GCA_002369525.1 Lachnoclostridium sp. UBA3775
GAGCATACACTCGGTGTTGCTAAGCTTTGCGACCATCTTTCGAAAGCATATCCCATCCTTAACCGCGACCTTATCGTTACCGCGGCCCTTTTCCATGATATAGGAAAGGTTACGGAGCTTTCGTTCTTCCCCGAAAATGACTATACCGACGAAGGAAATCTTCTCGGACATATTTATATGGGGGCGGAGATGATAGGAAAGAGAATAGACGGGATGGGCGATTTCCCGCAGGTGCTCGTTTCTCAGTTAAAGCACTGCATACTTGCACATCACGGCGAGCTCGAATTCGGATCGCCGAAAAAGCCGGCGCTCGTGGAAGCGCTCGCGCTTTCGATGGCGGACAATCTGGATGCCAAGATGGAGTCCATGAAAGAAATGTTTGCAAGCCCCGAAGCAGCAAGCGGAGAGTGGCTCGGCTACCAGAAGCTTTTTGAAAGCAATGTGAGGAAGACATTATGACCTTACCTTTGAAGGTGCGGGATGAGGTGCTGATTTGAAAAAAAACGACGAAGTCATACTTAAAATTGAAGATATGTCTGAAACAGGAGAGGGTATAGGCCATGTTGACGGCCTTACCCTTTTTGTTAAAGATGCCGTTATCGGTGATGTGGTCAGGGCCGGAATCACAAAGGTAAAAAAGACCTATTGCTACGCAAGGACAATAGAGGTTACCGAGCCTTCACCGGACCGTGTTGTCCCTGTGTGTCCAGTTAACAGGCAGTGCGGCGGCTGTCAGCTTCAGGCCATGTCCTATAAGGCCCAGCTTGAGTTTAAACGAAGGAAGGTCAAAGCCTGCCTTGAAAGGATCGGTGGCTTTGAAGTTTCGGAAGGCCCGGAGGAAAACGGAACTGACCGGGACAATAACGGAGATATCCGGCAGATAAGAATCAATGATACCATCGGCATGGAAGAACCCTGGCATTACCGCAACAAAGCCCAGTTCCCAATCGGAAGGGACAGGGACGGAAAGCCTGTTGCGGGTTTTTATGCAGGCAGGACCCATGCGATAATACCCTGTGCAAACTGCGCGATTGAATTTCCGGGCCATGAGAAGATACTTTCCGCCGTGCTTTCCTACATGGAGGAGGCAAAGGTCTCGGCATATGATGAGGAAAGCGGCAGCGGTGTTTTGCGCCATGTGCTGATGCGGAAAGGCTTTTCGACGGGCGAGATCATGGTCGTGCTTGTGGTGAATGCAAAGAAAATAAAACGACCGGAGCTTTTGGTTTCCAAACTCACGGACATAGATTTTGGAGAAGACGGCGGAAAAAACGGACCGTCTCCTGAAATAGTGAGCATACAGCTGAATGTTAATACGGAAAAGACAAATGTGATACTCGGAAGAGAGTGTGTGACAATTTTCGGCAGGGATTATATCGAAGACCGTATCGGGAATGTCCGGTTCAGGATTTCGGCGCTTTCGTTTTATCAGGTAAACCCCGTTCAGACCGGAGTCCTTTACAAAAAGGCGCTCGAAGCCTGTTTTAAGGATATGGCAAATAAGAGCGGCGATGAAACTGCTTTAAAAGATAAGACTGTCTGGGACATGTACTGCGGCATCGGTACGATATCGCTTTTCATAGCCGGGCATGCCGGCAAGGTTTACGGCGTGGAAATAGTGCCGGAGGCCATAATGAATGCCAAAGAGAATGCAAGGCTTAACAATATTTCAAACGCAGAATTTTTTGTGGGGGCCGCCGAGGAAGTTGTGCCCGGGCTCTATAAAAAAGACAAGGAAAAATACAGTGCCGACATCGTTGTTGTCGATCCGCCGAGAAAGGGCTGCGATGCAACATTGCTTGAAACACTTATAAAAATGGCTCCCGAAAGGATAGTCTATGTTTCCTGCGACCCCGCCACCCTTGCAAGAGATTTAAAAATACTTGCGGACGGCGGCTATGAGGTGAAAAGCGTGCAGCCGGTAGATATGTTTCCGGGGACGGTGCATGTGGAAAGCTGCGTGCTCCTTACGCGTGTGAGCAACCGAAAAGCGGATTCTTATGTGAAACTGAATGTGAAGATGGAAGATTATTATCGGATTAAGGACGCGGAGAAGAAAACGGATGAATAAAGAGTGGTCAGAGCTCAACAAGCTCATGCAAAGTCAGATAAAGAAAAGAGATACCTATGAAGAAGGTATCGATATACTTCTTGCATTACGTGACGCTCTTTGGGACACTGTCAGCTCTTTCAAAGAAGAATTAAACAGGGAAGAGTTCAATGCAATTCCATTCATCAACGCAGATGGGTATCATAGCAAGACTATTGCATATTCGTTGTGGCATATCTTTCGTATTGAGGATATCGTGGCTCACACATTGATCAAAGGGGATGAGCAGGTATTTTTCAGAGAAGGATATCAAAAGAGAATTAACTCACCTGTCATCACTACAGGAAATGAGCTGGTTAAGCAGGGGATTGCTGACTTTTCAAAGTTGCTGAATCTGGATGAGTTATATATGTATCTTTTTGATGTGAAGCAGAGTACGGAAGCCATATTACGGGATTTATCATATGATGATCTGAGGAAAAAGATATCCGCAGAACGAAAAGAACGGCTGGAATCACTTTCTGTTGTCAGTAAGGAGGAGAGTGCGATATGGCTTATAGATTACTGGTGCAATAAAGATATTCGCGGCCTTATCCAAATGCCGTTTTCCAGACATTGGATCATGCATATTGAGGCGTGTTTAAGGATAAAGAAGAAAATCCATCCGTAATGCATTTGGCTTAAATAGGTTGTGATAAAACCACGCATTGCGGTTCGAATGAATATGTGATATACTTTGAATATAAACACGCAATGCGAGGGAAAAGAATATGGATATAGCTAAATCGATAAAAGAACTACGAGAAAGCACAGGGATGTCGCGTAAAGACTTTTCAGAGCATACGGGGATCCCTGTTCGCACTTTGGAAGACTGGGAAGCGGGAAGGAGAACACCACCGGAATACATTCCCAGACTTATTGCTTACCAGTTGAAGTATGAGGAATTGGTGA
>DFFN01000165.1:3188-3422 GCA_002369525.1 Lachnoclostridium sp. UBA3775
GGCGATGGCAGAGCTGTTTGGAGTTCAGGTTCCTGCCATAAGTAAGCATTTAAAGAAAATATTTGAAGAAGGCGAGTTGGATGAAAAAGTGGTTATTTCCAAAATGGAAATAACCAGTCCTCACGGAGCTATTCCTGATAAAATCCAGACCAGTGAAGCTATGTTTTACAATCTAGATGCTATCATATCAGTTGGCTATAGAGTAAATTCCAAAAAAGCCACGCGGTTTAGGAT
>DFFN01000196.1 GCA_002369525.1 Lachnoclostridium sp. UBA3775
CCGTTCCGCCGTCTCTTATCCGCCACTGGAAAGATTACTTCCCGAATCATCAGTATGATACGAACTACGGCCTGTCCGAGTCGACCGGTCCCGGTTGTGTTCATCTCGGAGTTGAGAACATCCATAAGGTCGGTGCTATCGGAGTTCCCGGATATAAATGGGAAGTCAAGATCATGGACGGCGACAGGGAAGTAAAACAGGGAGAGGTCGGAGAGCTCTGCGTAAAGGGACGCGGCGTGATGACCGAGTACTATAACGATCCCCAGGCAACGGCAAATACTCTTAAGGACGGATGGCTTTACACCGGCGATATGGCAATGCAGGACGAGGACGGTTTCATCTATCTTGTTGACAGGAAGAAGGACGTTATCATCACAGGCGGCGAAAACATCTATCCCGTGCAGATTGAGGACTTCCTCAGAGCTTATCCTAAGATCAAGGACGTTGCGGTCATCGGTCTGCCCAATCAGAGACTCGGCGAGATCACCGCTGCGATTATTGAGGCTAAGGACGGAATGACGATCACGGAGGAAGAGATCAATAACTTCTGTCTCGATCTTCCCAGATATAAAAGACCGAAGAAACTGTTCTTTGACAAGGTTTTGAGAAATGCAACCGGAAAGATTGAAAAGCCCAAGCTCCGCGAGATCTATGGCGGACAGGCAAGCCTTGTAGAAGCACAGATCAAATAACAGGATTTAAACTGCCTTCTCTTATATGAGGGAAGGCAGGATTTTAGCTCATTTTACTTTAGTGAGTTAAAGCATTAACGCGATAAATAAAAAAGGAGAAAATATAAAAAATGATACTTACTATCGTACTTCTTTTATGCTTTTTTGCCGTGATGATAGGCGTGGGAATGTATTCAAGAGGCCATGCAGCCGACGTTAACGGCTTCGTTCTGGGCGGCAGAGGAGTAGGTCCGTGGCTTACCGCCTTCGCATTCGGAACTTCCTACTTTTCCGCAGTTATCTTTGTAGGATATGCCGGACAGTTCGGCTGGAACTTTGGTATGTCTTCAACCTGGATAGGTCTCGGTAATGCATTTATCGGCTCGCTACTTGCATGGAACGTGCTCGGCAGAAGAACAAGGATAATGACACAGCACATCGATTCCAAGACCATGCCGGATTTCTTTGACAAGCGTTTTAAGTCGCCGGTCCTTCGCATCGTTGCGTCTCTTATCGTTTTCGTGTTCCTTATCCCTTACACCGCTTCGCTTTACAACGGTCTGTCATCGCTTTTCGGAATTGCATTCCCCGATGTGCCTTACTGGGTGATCATTCTGATCATGGCTGTGCTTACCGGTATCTATGTTATCTGGGGAGGTTACATGGCAACGGCGATCAATGACTTTATCCAGGGCATAATCATGCTTGTAGGTATCTGTGCGGTTATCGCTGCAGTATTTGCGGACAACGGCGGTTTCATGGAAACCATTACGAAGCTCAGCAAGATTGAAAATCCCGCAAGCGAGATATCGGGAAGCTTTACTTCCTTCCTCGGACCTCAGCCCCTTGCGCTTCTCTTTGTAGTGATTCTGACTTCGCTCGGAACCTGGGGCCTTCCTCAGATGGTAGGTAAATTCTATGCGATAAAGAGTGAGGAATCGATCAAGCAGGGAACAATTATTTCAACCTTCTTTGCGATCGTGGTAGCCGGCGGATGCTACTTCCTCGGCGGTTTCGGAAGACTTTATGCCGATTCCATCAAGCTAAAACCCGACGGATCGCCGCTTTTCGATTCGATAGTACCGGCAATGGTCGGAAGACTCCCTCAGATCATAATCTCGATCGTTATCGTTCTTGTGCTTGCCGCATCGATGTCAACGCTTTCTTCACTCGTTCTGACATCCTCGTCAACACTTACGCTTGATGTTATCGTTCCCGCTGCCAACAAGGGCAGGGCGGAGGACAAGAAGATGGGAGAGAAGAAGAAGGTGCTTATCATGAGAATCTTCATCATCTTCTTTATCATTGTCAGCGCTGTGATCGCAATACTTAAGGACCGCTTCAACATAACCTTTATCGCTCAGATGATGGGTGTTTCATGGGGCGCGCTTGCAGGTGCTTTCCTTGCTCCTTTCCTTTACGGTCTGTACTGGAAGGGGACCACAAAAGCTGCGGTTATCGCCAGCTTTATTTCCGGTGTCGGTATTGAAAGCGTTCAGCTTTACCTTTCGCTCTCAAAAACAAATTTCTCAGGAAAGGTGCTCAGCTATCTTTTCGCATCATCGGTACGCTCCGGCGCGATGGCAATGATCATCGGACTTATCATTGTCCCGGTCGTATCGCTTCTGACTCCAAAGATGAAGAAAGAAGACGTGGAGGAAATCTTCAGCTGCTATGACAAGAAGTATATGGCAGAAGTAAGCCAGAAAGAAAGAATACAGACGGAGAGCGTTCAGGAGATTAAGAGTGTCAGCGTAAACAGAGACAACGCAGCAAAAGACAATTCAAAGAAGAATTCAAAAAAGAAAAAGAAATAGATATATAATATTTTTATCATTCTCCGTACATTGATTATTATGCGGTATTAGCGTATAATTAAGAAAAAACGAGGAGAAGGATAATGAAACAGTATATTGAGCATTTTAAAATGTATGACAGGGACAAGGCATATGATTGCATTGTCCCTTGTTCTGTCTATAAAACCCTTATCGATAACAATGCAATCGAAGATCCTTTTTACGGGGAAAACGAAAGGATTTCGACACCGGTATGCGACAGGGATTTTATTTTCGAATCGGAGTTTGAACTCGGCAGAGAAATATTGTCAGAGGACAGGCTTATGCTTGTTTTTGAAGGACTTGATACTTTAACTGACATTTATCTTAATGATGTTTTCATTGCGTGCACCGATAATATGCACAGGCGTTATGAATTTGATATAAAGGCATATGCAAAAGCCGAGAATCTTTTAAAGATAATCTTCCGTTCGCCAAACGAATATGTCCGCGGCAAAAATGCAAAAAGGCAGCTTTATGGCGTTGAGCACAGCATGGAGGGATACCAGTATTTAAGGAAAGCCCATTGCATGTTCGGCTGGGACTGGGGTCCGAAGCTTCCGGATATGGGCATCTGGCGTAAGGTATATGTCGAAAGCTTTTCGTCAGGCAGGATTGAAAATGTTTACTATACCCAGAAGCACGAAGAGTGGAGAGTGGTTTTGTCATGCTTCGCCGCACTTGATATATGGGACGGGGATGTTCTGGCAGGACTTACTGTAACTTCACCGGACGGAAAAGAATATACGGCAAGACTTAAAGACGGACGTGCCGAGATCGTAATTGATAACCCTATGCTTTGGTGGGTGCGCGGAATCGGAGAGCAGCCGCTTTATACATGCAGGCTCAGCCTTACGAAAAACGGTGAAGTGCTTGATGAAACGGTAAAAAGAATCGGCCTCAGGACACTGGGCGTTTCGCAGGAAAAGGATGAATGGGGAGAGGAATTCTGTTTCATAAACAACGGCGTGAAAATATTTGCGATGGGAGCAAATTACATTCCCGAGGATCAGATAGTCGTAAGATGCAGCAAAGAGCGCACCGAAAAGCTTCTTAAGTCCTGCATCGATGCAAACTACAATTTCATCAGAGTTTGGGGAGGCGGATATTATCCCGACGATTACTTCTATGATTTTTGCGATGAAAACGGAATTATTGTATGGCAGGATTTCATGTTTGCTTGCGCGGCATATCTTTTATCGCCGGAATTTGAGGCAACGGTAAAAGAAGAAGTAAAGGACAATATTATAAGGCTTCGAAACCATGCAAGCCTGGGACTCTGGTGCGGCAATAATGAGATAGAATCGGCATGGGAAGGCTGGGGCTGGAATAACGATGCCGAGGCAAAGGTCGATTATCTTAAGCTTTTCGAGGACATAATTCCGTCGATTTTAAAAGCATACGATCCGGAGACATTTTACTGGCCTTCGTCACCTTCATCGGGCGGCGGATTTAAGAACTCTTCCTCAAATGAGGCCGGAGACATGCACTACTGGGCTGTATGGCATAATTTCAGGCCGATAGAGGATTTCAGGAAGTATTATTACCGCTTCTGTTCGGAATACGGTTTCGAGAGCCTGCCTGACATCAAGACCATACGAAGCTTTGCAGAAGAAAAGGATTTTGACATTTGCGGAAATGTGATGCAGGCGCACCAGAAATGTACGCTCGGAAACGAAAAGCTGATGTATTACCTGGCTCAGATGGTTAATTATCCCTACGATTTCGAAAGGCTTGTTTACTGCTCACAGCTGGTGCAGGCCGACTGCATACGCTCGAATGTTGAGCATATGAGACGCTCGCGCGGCCGCTGCATGGGTTCGGCATACTGGCAGGTTAATGATTCAAATCCTGTGATCTCATGGTCGAGCATCGATTATTTCGGCAGATGGAAAGCCCTGCACTACTATGCAAAAAGATTCTATGCACCGCTTCTTATCAGCTGCGATGATACCGATCCGGCAAAACCGGTGCTTTACGTGGTAAATGATACGATGCATGACGAAAAGCTCAGTATACGCTGCAGATTAAGGGACAATACCTCAAGAGTATATAAGGAGTATGAAACGGAGGCGGTTTCGCCGGCACTGAGCTCTGTGGCGGCTCTTACTATCGACCTTGCGGATGACATTGTAACTGTCTGCGACAAACGAACTAAATATATCGAATATTCACTCTGCAAAAACGGAGAAATAATAAATAAGGGAACTACGCTTTTTGTAAGACCTAAGGAATTCGAGTTCCTTCCTGCAAATGTCAGTTTTGTTGTTACGGAAGAAGAGGAGAGCTTCAGGATAAACATTT
>DFFN01000205.1 GCA_002369525.1 Lachnoclostridium sp. UBA3775
TAAATACATACAGTGAGTCAGAATTAAAGAGGGTGCTTTCGGAATACGGAGAAGAAAGATTTGCGGGTAGGATTGCCAGACATCTTGTAAATACTAGGGATGAGATGCCTGTCAGAACTACCACCGAGCTCGCGGAGCTGATAAAGGAAGCAATACCCGCAAAATTCAGGCAGGGCAAGGGTCACCCTGCAAAGCAGAGCTTTCAGGCAATAAGGATCGAGCTTAACAGGGAACTCGAAGTATTGCAGAACACCCTCGAAACAATGGTTGATCTTTTGAATCCGGGCGGCAGGCTCTGCATAATCAGCTTTCACTCTTTAGAGGACAGAATCGTTAAGACGGCATTTAAACGTTTCGAAAATCCCTGTACATGCCCGCCGAGCTTTCCGATATGCATCTGCGGGGCCAAAAGCAAAGGAAAGGCAGTAAACTCAAAGCCGATACTTCCCTCGGAAAAAGAACTTGAAGAAAATCCGAGATCGGCAAGCGCAAAGCTGAGAGTGTTTGAAAGGACATAGGAAATGGAAGAGAACAAAAGAAAATCTACAGTTTACAAAATTGAAAAACAGGAGTATAATGCTGACAGCCTTGCTTACAGACACAGCGAAGAATATGAGGAACATCAGAAACGCTATGAGCGTATCCTCAGGGAAAACAGAAACAATGAGAAGAGAAATCAGCAGGCCAACGGAAGAATCAATGCCGGCATAGATTTTATTTCGGCTGCTCTGCTTGCCGTGGCAGTTGTTGCTCTTGCATTCTTCATGCTTCGTTATCTTTCGGCAAATTCAAAGATAGCAGATATGAAAAAGAACGTTAAAAACCTCAATACCGCACTTTCGGAACTTAAGTCGGAAAACGATCAGGCATACAGTGCGGTTGACGCATCCGTGGAGATCGGCAAGGTTTATGATATCGCCGTCGGTGAACTCGGCATGGTCTTCCCCGATGAAGATCACGTGGTAACATATGACTATGTTGAAAAAGGCTATGTAAAACAATACCAGACGGTAAGCGGAGAATAGTAACCGCTTCCGCAAGGAATGCAGATGGAACAGGGAAAAAGCAGAAATAAAAAACAGAAGAAGAAAAAAGTGTTTTCAAGGGTAATGCGGACCAAGCTCGTCTTCAGTTTCGGCATTATCCTTGCTTTGCTGTTGTTTTTACTTGGCAGAATCATATTTTTATACAAGACCAAAGGGGTGAAATACTCCAATGCGGTTCTTTCGCATCTTTCATATGCCGGCTCGCGCATACCCTACGAGAGAGGGGACATTGTCGACCGTAACGGAAATACAATGGCGACAAGCCAGGCTATCTACAATGTCATCGCCGATCCGTCGGTAATTTTCAGCAGCAAAAAGGATTTATATATCGAACCCACCTTAGATGCCTTATCCGAAAGCTTCGGTATTGACAAGGAGGAGCTCCGTACGAAGCTCACCGAAGGCAAGACAAAGCAGTATATGATATTGAAAAAAGGCATGGAATTTGATGCCGTACAGGCTTTTAAAAAGCTGCAGGCGGACAATAAAAACATCAAGGGCGTGTGGTTTGAGCTTGAATACAAGAGAGTATATCCCAACAATGCCCTTGCTTCGCATGTTATCGGCTATACCAATGCGGGCAATGTCGGAAGCTACGGAATCGAGCAGTACTATAACGATTATCTTAACGGCTCGGACGGAAGAACCTACGGTTACTATGACAACGAACTGAATCTTGTGGAAACGGTCATTGACGCAAAGAACGGCGGGACTGTTGTTTCGACGATTGACAGCTTTTCACAGGCTGTGGTAGAGGACGAGATCAGGAAATTCCTTGATCAGTACAAGGTTTGCAACATAGGTGTATTGCTGATGAATCCGAAGACCGGAGAAATCTATGCGATGGCCTCAAACAAAAATTTCGATCTGAACAATCCAAGAGATCTTTCTTTGATAGCAAGCGAGGAAGAACTGGGGCAGATGAGCGATGAGGATAAGACAAATGCCCTGAACACTTTGTGGAGAAATTTCTGCATAAGCGATACCTATGAGCCCGGTTCGACCTACAAGCTTGTAACGGTGGCCGGTGCGCTTGAAGAAAACAAGATAGCCGTAACAGAAACCCAGGACTACAATTGTCCGGGATACTTGATCGTGGGCCCGTGGCAGATCCGCTGCTCGAACAGGCGCGGGCACGGAAAGATTACCCTGACACAGGGTATCGAATACTCGTGTAACTGTGCGCTGATGGAGATCGGCGAGAAGATGGGACAGGATTCGTTCCTTAAATATCAGGAGCTCCTCAATTTTGGCAGAAAGACGGGTATCGACCTGCCGGGCGAGGCTCCCGGTATACTTCTTTCGAAAGACCAGTTCGGTCCCGCGGAATTTATGACATCGACCTTCGGACAGTCCTTTAACGTTACGATGGTACAGATGGCAGCGGCATATTCCTCGCTTGTCAACGGAGGCTATTATTACCAGCCTCATATCGTAAGCCAGGTGATAAATTCTGACGGCGTGACCGTTTATTCGGCAGACGATATGCTTAAGAAAATGACGGTGTCAAAAGATACCAGCGAATATATGAGATATGCGACCGGCATGGTTGTAAAAGAAGGTACCGGAGCCTCGGCAAGAGTAGAGGGCTATACGGTCGGAGGCAAAACCGGAACCGCCCAGAAGGGTAACCGTGCCGACCGTAATTTCGTGGTCTCGTTTATCGGAAGCGTACCTGCGGATAATCCGGAGCTTGTATCCTATGTGGTCATCGACCAGATCGACGATCCGCAGTTCTATAATTCAAGCCGTCCTGCAGGTCTGATGACCAGCGCGGTTTTATCAAGAGTGCTTCCGCATCTCGGTATATATCCCGAGAGCGGCGATATAGAATATCATGTGGGCGAATTTTCGGAAGAAGTGAATGAAGGGTTATCCGTTGAGGAAAACGACGGTACGGAGCCGGCAGGAGAGCTTGATCCTAACGGACCGGACGGCCGGACAGGGGATGACAAACCGGAAGATACCGATAAACCCGAAGACAGAAATAAGCCTGAACAGAACTGACAGAGAACGCGGTGTAAACCGACAAGGAGTGGCAAATGGATTACAAGAACAAAAAAATAGTTGTGGTTGGAGCCGGAAAGAGCGGGATTGCCGCAGTTAACCTGCTCAGGAAAGAGGGGGCCGATGTGGTGCTTTACGATGCAAACAGAAAGCTCGAATCGGGAGAACTGATGGATAAGACCGGCAATGCCGATAATGTAGACATTGTTTTCGGGGAATTTCCCGAGGAACTTCTGTGGCAGTGCGACCTTCTGGTGCTGAGCCCCGGAGTGCCTACGGACCTTGATTATATTAAGAAGATAAAGGAGGCAAAGGTTCCGGTCTGGGGAGAAGCAGAGCTCGGCTACAGGTTTTCAAAAGGCAGGCTTGCCGCCATAACCGGAACAAACGGTAAGACGACCACTACAAGCCTTCTCGGCGAAATTGCGGCTTCTCAGTTTGAAAGCGTATTTGTTGTCGGAAACATCGGAACACCATGTACCGAAATAGCGGATCAGACAAGGGATGACAGCGTGCTGGTGGCCGAAATGAGCAGCTTCCAGCTTGAATCGATAGAAGAATTCCATCCGCAGGTCAGCATGATCCTTAACATAACACCGGACCATCTGAACCGTCATCATACGATGGAAAACTACACCGCCGCAAAGGCGAACATAATGCGAAACCAGACTGAGGACGAAACCTGTATTTTGAATTACGAGGATGAAAGGCTCAGGGAGCTTGCGAAGATTTCAAAAGCGAAGGTTGTATTTTTCTCCTCGGAGCGTGAGCTTGAAGAAGGGCTGTTTCTCAGAAATGGCGATATCATCTGCAGGGAAAACGGCGCGGAAACGCTGATTCTGAACGTTTCGGAGATGAATATCATCGGCAAGCACAATCATGAAAATGCAATGGCGGCTGTTGCCGGGGCGATTGCTCTCGGTGTAAGCCTTGAAAATATCAGAAAGACTCTGAAAAGCTTCCTTGCCGTTGAGCACAGGATAGAATATACCTGTACAAGAAACGGAGTTAAGTACTATAATGATTCAAAGGGAACAAATCCCGATGCCGCAATACAGGCTGTTAAGGCAATGAGCACACCGACCGTGCTTATCGGCGGCGGATATGACAAGCAGTCCGAATATGACGAGTGGATAGAATCCTTCGGCACAAAGATCAAGAAACTTCTGCTCTTAGGCCAGACTGCCGAAAAAATCGCTCTTTGCTGTGACAGGCATGGCTTCAAGGACTATGTCTTTGTAAAGGATATGGAAGAAGCAGTAAAACTGGCACATGAAACGGCACTTCCGGGTGAGGCAGTGCTTCTGTCTCCGGCATGCGCAAGCTGGGGAATGTTTGACAACTATGAGCAGCGCGGCAGGATTTTCAAAGATCTTGCGCGTAATCTCCCTGAATAAACGAGGAAAAAAATGGAACTGGTAACGAAAGCAAAAAACACAACAGAGGAAATACGGGATGAGAAGCCTGTCGTTAAGCCTAAGCGCTACTACGACTATACCTTGCTTATCCTTATTCTTATGCTTGTATGCTTCGGTCTTGTAATGGTGACCTCAGCCAGTGTTTATGCTGCAGTAAAACTGGGGCATGAGTCTTCGTTTTTCCTTAAAAGGCAGGCATTGTTTGCGTTTGCGGGAATTGCCGCTATGCTTTTGATAAGCAAGATTGATTATAAATGGTATAAGGAAAAGTTTAAAGGACTCCTGAACCGGAATTTTGTTTTCTGGGGCTATATCGGATGTATCGGACTCCAGCTTCTGGTAATGTTCATGGGCAAGAGTACCAACGGTTCGACCAGATGGCTCGAGGTGCCTCTTATCGGTAAATTCCAGCCTTCCGAGATTTCAAAGATAATCATAATACTTGTTGTTGCTGCCCTGGTAAGCTCGAGGGTCAGAAGGCTTGACAACGTAAGCGGTTTTGTTGTCATAATGGCTCCGGTTGTCGGTCTTGCCGGACTTGTGGTCGGTGAAAACCTTTCGACTGCGATCATTATGATCGGAATAGCTTTTATTATGTGCTTTGTAGCATCAAGAAAGTGGGTATATTTCATAGTATCCTTTATCGGCTTTGGCTGTGCGGCTGCCTTTGCCGTGTTCAATGTAGGTTACAGAGCCGACAGAATAGAGCAGTGGCTCCATGTTGAGACCGAAGGCTATCAGATACTTCAGGGCCTTTATGCAATATGCTCCGGCGGCTGGTTCGGAAAAGGACTCGGAAACAGCGTGCAGAAAATGGGCTATATTCCCGAGGTCCAGACGGATATGATTTTTACGGTTATCTGCGAAGAGCTTGGCATTTTCGGCGTTGCGATTCTTTTGCTTGTGTATATTCTTCTTCTTTACAGAATATTCAAGATAATAGTGAATTCAAGAGAACTTTTCGGTTCCCTTATCTGCACCGGTGTTTTTGCGCATCTTGCTTTGCAGATAATCATGAACATCGCGGTTGTTACAAATACCATCCCTTCTACCGGTGTGGTTCTTCCCTTCGTAAGCTACGGCGGAACCTCGCTGATCATACTGCTTGCGGAAATGGGAATTGTTCTGTCCGTTTCGAACAGGATAGAATATCAGGAGTAGTCCATGAAAAAGAAAAAAGCAAAAATAGAGGATATGTCCGGGTATTTTGAGGGCCTTAAGGAGGAAAGCAGGGGCTCCGGAACCGACGGTATCGAGGCGGAATTCTTTGAAGAGATAGAAGAAGAGGACGAACCGGCCGCATCAAAACCGGGCAGAAAAAAAGAAAAGAAGAAAAAGAAAGAGGGAAAGGTCGAAAAGATAGAATACGAGCTGCCCTTTATCTACAGATTTTTGATAAAGCTTGCGATTCTTGGCGTAATCTGCCTTGTATGCTTTGTTTTCCTGAACAAAAAGTGCAAGGTAAAAAAGTTTGAGATTATCGGCAATAACTGGTATCAGGATGAGGAAATCATTAACCTTGTCAAAACATCAAAATATGATAAATATTCGATTTTTATGAAAGCGCATTACGTGTTAAAGGAACCGCCGATAAGGGAGTTTATTGAAGAAATAAAAATCGAGATGGTTTCTCTTGACACGATGAGGATAAAAGTATACGAAAAAAGTATAGTCGGATGCTTTAAGACCATGGCCGATTATATGTATTTTGACAAGGACGGAATCATCGTTGCCAGCAGAGTGGAAAGGCAGAATAATATACCGCTTGTGGAAGGACTTGATTTTTCATGGGCCACTGTAGGGAAAAAGCTTGACATCGGCAATGATTCGGTTTACAAAACAATACTTGACATTACTCAGGCCATAAGCAAAAACAAGGTGGCAACAGAAAAAATAAGCTTTGACAAGGATCTGAATGTTTCGATATATTGCAGCGACAGGAATATAGTTTTCTGCGGCATCAGGGAAAGATATGACGATATTGTAAACAATCTGCCGGAAATACTCGAGGCTGCTGAAAAGGACGGCAGGAAATTCCGCATGGATATGTCTAAATATTCCGACGGAAACAGGGACATTCTGTCCGAGGTGATAGAAGAAAGGGCTGATGCGCCCGCTGCGGAGCCCGAAACAACACCCGGAGATACAAAAGAGGAATAAAAATCATTAAAAAAATAACAGGAAAAGAAAAAAATAACGACAAAATTCATAAAAAATGAAATTTCCTCTTGATATTTTTCATATTTAGCACTATTATAAACAATAGGTTAAAAGCACAAAGGAGGATATGGCTTTGCTTGAGATTAAAGTTGACAATAATGAAGCGGCTGCAAAAATCCGTGTCATCGGTGTCGGTGGTGCGGGAAACAATGCCGTAAATAGAATGATTGATGAGGGTATAGTCGGTGTGGATTTTATCTGCGTTAACACAGATAAGCAGCATCTTTCCGCTTGTAAGGCTCCCCAGATTCTTCAGATCGGTGAGAAGCTTACAAAGGGACTCGGCGCCGGAGCTCAGCCTGAGGTCGGCGAGAAGGCAGCAGAGGAGAGCATCGAGGAACTTCAGGATATCATCGTCGGATCCGATATGGTTTTCGTTACCTGCGGTATGGGTGGCGGAACAGGTACAGGTGCTGCTCCTGTCGTTGCAGCTATCGCAAAACAGATGGGCGTGCTTACCGTCGGTATCGTTACAAAGCCTTTCACATTTGAAGGAAAACAGAGAATGGCAAATGCCCTCAGCGGAATCGAAAAGCTCCGTCAGGCTGTTGATACGCTTATCGTTATCCCTAACGACAAGCTTCTTCAGATCGTAGACAGAAGGACAACAATTCCCGAGTCGCTTAAGAAGGCCGATGAGGTTCTTCAGCAGGGCGTTCAGGGTATTACCGATCTTATCAATACATCAGGACTTATCAACCTTGACTTCGCAGATGTACAGACTACCATGAAGGACAAGGGAATTGCCCATATCGGTATCGGTACCGGTTCGGGCGATGACAAGTGTATGGATGCTGTCAAGCAGGCTACAACCAGCCCGCTGCTTGAGACCAGCATTGAAAATGCAAGCCATATCATTATCAATGTTACCGGTGATATTTCACTTATCGAGGCTAATGAGGCAGCCAGCTATGTTCAGGAGCTTGCAGGAGATTCCGCAAACATCATCTTCGGTGCAAACTATGATGATTCACAGCCCGATTACTGCAAGATCACCATCATCGCTACAGGCCTTTCGGATGCAACACTCACGGCTTCATCCGACAAGCCCAAGACAAGTTCCGTGTTCCAGACAAAGAAGCCTCTTTTCAACAACAGGCCTTCTTTCAACACCGGTTCCATGTTCTCAAAGCCTGCAGAGACAACGAACGCTGAAAATGCAGCACCCGCAGCACCTGTAAGCACCGCAACACCCGTTGCGCCCGCACCCGCTGCAGCACCTGCAACACCCGTTGCACCCGCAGCTCCCAAGCAGGAAGGAAGCGGAATCAAGATTCCCGATTTCCTTCAGAAAAACAGAAAGTAATGATGTTGCCATCATGAACATAAAGCATCCGTCTTAAAGGGGCGGATGCTTTTTATTATGTGAATATTTTGTAAAAGACTTGCATTATCACAGGTTTTAGGGTACAATATATAGTGCATGATTTTGGTCTGCTATAATGCGGGGGTAATATGAAAAGATTTATTCCGGGTCTGTTTCTGATCACCATGCTTCTGGTGCTGTGCGCATGCCAGAGCAGAAGAGCCCAGAAGGACCCAAATGAAAATGTAATCAATCTGGCAACGGAAAGAAATGCAATGCACGGTGTGGATGACAATTATGCCACGTCGGATGTTGCTACGCCCGAAACCGTGGTTCCCATAGAGGAAGACGATGAACTGCCGGGTAAAGAGCCTGACGAAAAGCAGGAAACTGAAGTCAGTCCTTACTATTATATCAGCGAGGACGGATCGGTCGGTCTTTGCAATTACAACGATATTTCGTATCATGAACAGGACACATCGGCAGAGGATACCGAGCTTGAAGCCAAGATGAATGAAACGCTTTCGTTGATTTCAAAGTCCGAAAACAAGGAGATCCCGGAGCTTACCGATGCCCTGGTTTCTAAGTATTATGATTACAAGAGCGTTGATGAGCTTAGAAATGCCTATAAAAAGATGATAGAGGAATCCAAGGAAGAAAAAGCCGAAGATGCCTATAAAAACGAAATACTGTCATATATCGTAGAAAACAGCAGCTTTAACAGCGATCTGACCGAAAAAAGCTGCACCTACTATGCTTCATTGTATTCATATTACAATGCCAGGGCTGTGGCAAAGAATATGAGCTTTGACGAATATGTGGAAACGTATTATGAAACTCCGGCTGCCGAGTTCAAGAAAAACATTGCGAGGGACGCAACACAGCTTGCCTGCCGTACCGAGGCACTGCTTGCGATCGCCGAGGCCGAAAAGCTTGAGATTACCGACGAAATATATGAAGAAAAAATAAAGACTTATATGGAAAAATTCGGATATTCCGACCGCGAACTCTTTGAAAAAGAGTACAGCAGGGATGTCATTGAATTCAATATACTTCAGGATCTTGCTTTTGAATATGTGCTTGGCAAGGCCAAAAGTCTGTAAAGGATGATATGATGAAGGTTCTGCTGATTTCTCTCGGCTGTGATAAAAACAGGGTTGACAGTGAGCATATGCTCGGGATTCTTTCCGAAAGAGGACATGTGATCGTCGATGACGAAAACGAGGCCGAGGCGATTATTGTCAACAGCTGCTGCTTTATCGGGGATGCAAAGGAAGAAAGCATCAATACGATACTTGAAATGGCCGAATATAAAAAAAACGGTAAGCTTAAAAGACTGATAGTCACCGGTTGCCTGGCTCAGCGCTATGCAGCCGAAATAAAGACAGATATGCCTGAGGTTGATGCGATTGTCGGGACAACCGCCTTTGATGCGATTGCCGATGCCCTTGAGGAAAAGGGCTTTTGTGAAAGGCTTGAAAGCATTGACAGGCTGGTGCCCGGGTCTAAAAGGATAATAAGCGGAGAAAGCTATGTATCCTACTTAAAGATAGCCGAGGGCTGCGGAAAGCATTGTACCTACTGTGTGATACCTTCCGTGAGGGGCAATTACCGTTCTGTGCCGTTAGAGGAGCTTCTTCGCGAGGCAGAAATACTTGCCGAAAACGGCTGCAGCGAGCTGATACTCGTAGCCCAGGAAACCACGCTTTACGGGACCGACCTTTACGGAAAAAAGAGCCTGCATGTGCTTCTTGAAAAGCTCAGCGATATTGAAGGAATCAACTGGATCAGGGTGATGTACTGTTATCCCGAGGAAATATATGACGAGCTGCTCGATACCATGGCGGCAAACAAAAAGATAGTAAAATATCTTGATATACCCGTGCAGCATGCCTCCGACCGCATACTGAAGGCCATGGGCAGAAAGACAAACCGTAAAGGGATACTTTCGGTGCTTGAAAAGATAAGGAAAAAAATCCCTGAGATCGCGCTCAGGACGAGCCTGATCACCGGTTTTCCGGGCGAGACCGAGGAGGATGTTGAAATCCTTAAGGAATTCATCAGAGAAGCCGGATTTGCCAGAATCGGTGTGTTTACTTACTCGAGAGAGGAACAGACGCCGGCGGCTTTAATGGACGGTCAGATTACCGAAAGGGAAAAGAAACGAAGAAGAAAAGAGATCATGCAGCTTGCGGCAGGACTTTCGAAGCAGAGGCTTAAATCCATGGTCGGAAAGAGCATAGATGTGATAATCGAGGGCTACATGCCCGATGAGGATATATATGTGGGGCGCAGTTACATGGATGCTCCGGAGATTGACGGCTGTGTTTTCGTCTTTTCAGAAGAAAAGCATATGTCCGGTGAGATAGTAAACGTGCTGATCACCGGTGCAGATAAATATGATTTAACAGGAGAAATACTAAAAAATGAATCTTCCGAATAGGATAACTATGTTTCGTGTGGTTCTTATACCGGTTTTTGTTGTGCTTATGCTGCTTCCGAAGGTGCCGTTTTATAATTTCATTGCACTTGCGGTGTTCTCGGTAGCCTGCATAACGGATTTTCTTGACGGATATCTTGCAAGGAAATACAAGCTTGTGACAAATTTCGGAAAGTTTATGGATCCTCTTGCGGATAAGGTGCTTGTTTCGACAGCGATGATACTTCTTGTTGAAATGGGCATGATACCGGGGTGGATCGCGGCAGTGATACTTGCCAGGGAATTTATCATCAGCGGGTTCAGGCTTGTGGCTGCGGATGCCGGAATAGTGATCGCGGCAAGCTATATCGCTAAATTCAAGACTGTATTCCAGATGTTCATGTGCATTTTTATGATCTTTACCTGCGACAAAGACAATACCGGATGGTTCTTTGATCTTATAGACGTACTCGGTAAGATCTGCATGTGGATAGCACTTGCTCTGACAGTCATCTCGCTTGTTGATTATATTTACAAGAACCGTGAAGTCATCAAGGATAAATAATGAAAACAATAATTATTGGCGGTGGCGCAGCAGGCATGATGACGGCTGCGCTGCTTGATTTTAACAAAGAAAACGTCCTGCTTGAGAAGAACGAACGTATGGGCAAAAAGCTATATATCACCGGAAAGGGCAGATGTAATCTCACAAATGCCGCTGTGGGTGAAGAGTTTATGGAGAATATAGTCAGCAATAAAAAATTCTTCTACAGCGCATTTAACGGCTTTAATAATTATGATATGTATGCCTTTCTTGAGGAAAAAGGACTGAGGCTTAAGATTGAAAGAGGAGAAAGGGTTTTTCCCGAATCCGACAGGGCGCAGGATGTGATCGAAACTCTTGAACGTTGTGCAAGGGCCAAAGGAGCAGCGATATATAAGAATGCCGAGGTTAAGGAAATTCTTTTTGAAGACCTTGATGCGGACCGTGAAAAAACATTGCACGGCCGTAAGGTAAAGGGCGTCAGGCTTTCGGATGATACTGTGATGGCTGCGGATAATGTTGTCGTTGCAACCGGCGGGCTTTCTTATCCGACAACCGGGTCGACGGGAGACGGCTATCGTTTTGCAAGGGCCGCAGGGCACAGTGTAAGTAAGTGCTACCCGTCGCTTGTCTCGTTTAAGGTAAAGGAAGACTTCTGTGCGCAAATGGCCGGCCTTTCGCTGAAAAATGTGCGCGTAAGGATAGAAAAGGATCACAACCGGCTTTATTCCGGCTTCGGTGAAATGCTTTTTACGCATACAGGAGTCAGCGGGCCTCTGATCCTGACCGCGTCGGCCCTGTGCGGTATCAAAGCGGAAAATTCAACGCTTCATATCGACCTTAAGCCCGCGCTTGATGAAAATGCCGTTGACGCAAGGCTTAGAAGGGATTTTGAAGAAAACCCGGCAAAAAGCCTTAAGAATGTGCTGAGAGGGCTTCTGCCGGCTTCAATGCTGCCCGTATTTGAAAAAAGACTCGGCTTTAACTGCGATGTGAACGCTGCTTCGGTAAAAAAAGAGCAGCGCGATATAATAACGGCTCTTTTAAAAAATTTTGAGCTTGTAATAACGGGACTCGGAGGTTATAATGAAGCGGTCGTTACAAAGGGCGGCGTAAACGTAAAGGAAATCGATCCCAAAACCATGGAATCAAAGCTGGTAAAGGGACTGTATATTATCGGCGAGCTGCTGGACCTTGATGCACTGACAGGCGGATTTAACCTTCAGATCGCATGGTCGAGCGCCGCGGCATGTGCAAGGGCAATAAACAAAAAACAAAAGGAAGGAAATAAGAAAATGACTTATCAGATCGCAATTGACGGACCTGCGGGAGCGGGAAAAAGCACAATAGCAAAGGCTGTTGCAAAGAAAATGGGCTGGATATATGCGGATACCGGCGCCATGTACCGTGCCATCGCGCTTTATTTCATAAATAACGGCATAGCAAGCGATGAGGAGGCAAAGATAAACGCCTGCGTTGACGATATCGGTATTTCAATAGCTTTCGATGAGGAAGGAAAGCAGCGGGTTATCCTTAACGGAGAGGATGTTAGCGGTAAAATCAGAACCGAAGAGGTTTCGGCGATGACAAGTAAGATAAGCGTATATCCCAGGGTGAGGGAAAAGCTTGTAAATCTTCAGAGGGAACTTGCAAAGGCACAGAGCCTTGTTATGGACGGAAGGGACATCGGAACCACCGTGCTTCCCGATGCCACATTAAAGGTTTATCTTACAGCCAGTGTTGAGGAAAGAGCAAGACGCCGTTATCTTGAATACGTCGAAAAAGGCGAGAAAGCGGATATCGAGGAGATCAAGGCGGATATCGCAGAGAGAGACTACCGGGACATGCACAGGGAGATCTCGCCTCTTAAGCAGGCTGAGGATGCGGTGCTTGTTGACAGCTCGGATATGAGCATTGATGAGGTTATCGAAAAGCTTATCGAACTTTTTAACGGGAAGAAAGCATGAGAACGATAACGGTTGCAAAGACGGCAGGTTTCTGCTTCGGAGTAAAAAGAGCGGTTGACAAGGTCCATGAATATGCGGAGGCCGGGAAAAAGGTATACACCCTGGGCCCGATCATACACAATGAAAAGGTGATAGAGGAGCTTTCGGCAAAAGGTGTTGAGGTACTTGAAAATACTGCCTGCGCGGAAAAGCTTCTTGAAAACGGGATTTCAGATGACAGGGAGACGGTTATAGTCATAAGAAGCCACGGTGTCGACATGGATACCGACAGAAGGCTTCATGCTCTTTCCCAAAAATCGGGCGGAAAAATTGAAATAGCGGATGCCACCTGCCCCTTTGTGAAGAAAATCCATAAAATCGTGTCCGAGGCGGCCGAAGAGGGCAAGGAGCTCATAATCTGCGGAGACCCGACCCATCCCGAAGTGATGGGGATAGTCGGCTGGGCCGGGAAAGCGGTGCATTATGTGGTCTCGGAAACCGAAGATTTGGAAAAATTGAGCCTTAATAGCGAAAAAAAGCTGTGTATGGTAGCACAAACTACATTTAATTCAGAAAAATTTGCAAAATTTGTTGCAATTTTGACAAAAAAAGGTTATAATGTGAAAGCTAGTGTGGTGAATACTATCTGCAATGCGACGCAGGAGCGCCAAACTGAGACAAGAAAACTTGCGGCAGAGAATGATGCGATGATAATCGTAGGCGGTCGAAACAGTTCAAATACGCGGAAGCTGTTTGAGATTTCATCCGGATTCTGCAGTCACAGTTTTCTGGTACAGGATGCGAGTGATCTTAGTTGGTCGGATTTCAAAGGATATGACCGTATCGGCATAACAGCCGGAGCTTCAACCCCACACAATATTATTGAGGAGGTTCAGAATACGATGGAAGATTTTGAACAGTTATTAGAAGAAAGCATCAAATCAATACATAATGGAGAGGTAGTCGAAGGTACAGTCATTGACGTCAAAGAAGACCAGATTGTTCTCAATATCGGTTATAAAGCCGATGGCATCATCGTTCGCAGCGAGTACACTAAAGATCCCGAGCTTAAACTCTCCGAGGCTGTAAAGGTCGGAGATATCCTTAAAGTCAAAGTATTGAAGGTAAATGACGGAGACGGACAGGTTTCCCTCAGCTACAGAAAAGCAAATTCAGGTTTTGTTGAGAGCGAAGCTCTTAAAGAAGCCTGCGAGAACAAGACAGTGGTTACCGGTAAGGTAACAGAGGTTGTTAAGGGCGGACTCAGCGTTGCTGTGGACAATGCAAGGGTTTTCATTCCCGCAAGCCTTGTATCTGATGTGTTTGAAAAGGATCTTACAAAATACAAGAATACCGACATTCAGTTCTATGTAACCGAGTATTCACCGAAGGAGAGAAGAATCATCGGTGACCGCAAGCAGCTTGTGGCAGCTGAGAAGAAAGCAAAGATCGAAGCAGCGCTTGAAGGAATCAGACCCGGCGATGTTTTTGAAGGAACTGTAAAGAACGTTACCGATTTCGGTGCTTTCGTTGACATCGGCGATATCGACGGACTTCTTCATGTTTCCGAGATGAGCTGGACAAGAGCAGTATCTCCCAAGAAGCTTTTCAAGGTTGGAGATGTTGTCAAGGTATATGTTAAAGATATCAAGGGTACAAAGATTGCCCTTTCAAAGAAATTTGACGAGGATAACCCCTGGGTTATCGCTGAGTCACAGTTTGCAGTAGGCGACATCGTTAAAGGAAAGGTAGCCAGAATGGCTCCTTTCGGCGCATTCGTTGAGATCGCACCCGGAATTGATGCTCTTCTCCATGTTTCACAGATATTAAGAACAAGAGTTGAGAAGCCCGAAGATGTACTTAAGATCGGTCAGGAGATCGAGGCTAAGATCGTTGAGTTCAAGCCCGAGAGCAAGAAGATCTCTCTTTCCATGAAGGTTCTTCTTCCCAAGGAAGACAAGAACGAGGCTGAGGAAGCTGTTGAAGAAGCAGCAGAGGCAGTTGAGGAAGTTGCAGAGGCAGCTGCAGAGACTGCCGAAACAGCAGAAGCTGAGCAGTAAGCCGGTAAAATTCAAAACATTGACACGCTGTCGCACGGCAGCGTGTTTTTTGTTGCTTTTTTTGCGGTTTTGTAGTAAAATAAATACTTATCATGGGTAGTTATGGGGTTTCCCGAATTATCCCGGAACGGAGGACTTTAACTATGTCAGAAAGTGTAAGAATAGCGCTTGATGCGATGGGAGGAGATAACGCTCCCGCAGAGATCGTCAAGGGAGCGATAGAAGGACTTAAGGCTTATCCGGAGACAAAGCTGCTGCTTGTAGGCAGGGAAAAGGCAATAAAGGATGAGCTCGCAAAATATGAGTATGACAGGTCTAAGATAGAGATCGTAAATGCCGACGAGATAATTGAAGTAAACGAGCATCCTGCGGCTGCTGTAAGAACCAAGAAAAATTCCTCGCTGGTTGTTGCAACAACGCTTGTTAAGGACGGCAGGGCAGACTGCGTTGTTTCTGCCGGAAGCACGGGCGCACTGTTTGTTGCCGGCACAACGATAGTAAAAAGGATCAGGGGCATCGAAAGAACGCCTCTCGGCACCGTGATACCTACCGCAACAGGCTTTTCGCTTATTGTCGATTCGGGTGCAAATGTTGACGCAAAGCCCTCGCAGCTTGTCCAGTATGCCCGTATGGGTTCCATATATCTGGAAAAATGCTACGGTGTGAAAAAGCCAAGGGTCGGCCTCGTTAACATAGGCGTGGAGGAAGAGAAAGGAAACGAGCAGGCAAAGGCCACATTCCCTCTGCTTAAAGAGTGTAAGGATATAAACTTTATCGGAAATGTGGAAGCGAGGGAAATACCAAACGGCGGAGCCGATGTCCTTGTATGCGACGCATTTGTCGGCAATGTAATATTAAAGCTTTACGAGGGCACGGCAGGCGCTCTGTTAAAGCTCGTAAAGAACGGCATGATGTCTTCGTTAAGCGGCAAGATAGGCGGCCTGCTTGCAAAGAAGTCATTGAAGAAGTCGCTTAAGAAATTTGATGCAAGCCAGTACGGCGGAGCCCCCTTCCTCGGTATGACCGGCCTTGTCGTAAAAATGCACGGAAGCTCGAAGTATAAAGAGGTCAAAGCTGCAATCGGACAGTGCTACACATTTAAATCACAGAATATCCCTGAACTTATTGACAAACACATAGCAGCTCCCGCAAGAGAGGCTTTGGAAAAAGAAAGAACGGTGTAAAGAATGAATTCAGAGAGACTGATACAGATAATCAGCGATATCACAGGCATTCCGGCCGAGGAGATGGGTGAGGATACCCTCCTTTTCGAGGAGCTTGGAGTTGATTCGCTGGAAATGTTTAAAATATATACCGAAGTTAGCGCCGAACTCGATGCGGCATTTGACATTAAAAGCTTCATGTCTGCACTGAGCATCGGGAAGCTTCTTACAATAATCAATGATAACAGGCTGGGATAGGTTATGGATAATGAACAGGTTATGCGCCTTGAAAAAAATATAGCGTATTCGTTTAAAAACCGCCTGTATCTGGAGACCGCAATGACACACTCGTCCTACAGCCATGAGCTGATGGTAGTAAAGGACAAGAAAAGGAACAACGAAAGACTTGAGTTCCTTGGCGATGCGGTGCTTGAGCTGATATCAAGCGAGTTTCTTTTTAAGAAGTATTCTGATCTTCCCGAAGGAAATCTTTCAAAGCTCAGGGCGAGCCTTGTAAGCGAGGGACCGCTTGCCATATGCGCAAGAAAAATCGAGCTTGACAGATTCATAATGCTCGGACGGGGCGAAAGACAGAACCACGGTAACGAAAGGGATTCTATTCTTTCAGATGCCTTTGAAGCACTGATAGGGGCAATATATCTGGACGGAGGCATAGAAGAAGCCAGAAGGTTTGTGATCGAACATGTAATGACGGACATCGACGAGCGCAAGCTTTTCCATGATGCGAAGACTGAGCTGCAGATGATAGTGCAGAATAAATATCAGTCAGTTCCCGTATACGAGGTTATAGAAGAGCACGGACCGGCTCATTGCAAGGAATACACAGTCACATGTACCGTGGAGGGAAAGACCCTTTGCACAGGTACCGGTTCATCTAAAAAAGCTGCGCAGCAGGATGCGGCCGCAAAGGCAATTGAACTGTTGCGTGTGGAGGAATAATGTTTTTAAAGAGTATTGAAGCACATGGCTTTAAGGCCTTTGCAAATAAAACAAAGCTTGAATTCGGACCGGGTATTACGGGTGTTGTAGGCCCCAACGGTTCGGGAAAAAGCAATATAGCCGATGCGGTAAGATGGGTGCTCGGTGAACAGAGCGCAAAGCAGCTCAGAGGTTCTTCCATGCAGGACGTAATCTTCTCCGGTACCGAAAACCGTAAGCCGCTCGGTTTCGCATATGTTACGCTCACCCTTGACAATTCGGATCACTGGCTTCCGATTTCATACGAAGAGGTTGTTGTCGGAAGAAGAGTTTACAGGAGCGGTGAAAGCGAATATCTCATCAACGGTTCCGTGTGCAGGCTTCGCGATGTGCAGGAGCTTTTCTTTGATACCGGTATCGGTAAGGAAGGGTATTCACTCATCGGACAGGGACAGATCGATAAGATCGTAAGCTCCAAGCCGGATGACAGACGTGAAATCTTTGATGAGGCGGCAGGAATTGTAAAGTATAAGAGAAGAAAAAGCGCCGCCGAAAAGAATCTTGAAACCGAAAAGCTTAACCTTTCGCGTGTCAATGATATCATTTCGGAAATACAGAAGCAGATCGGACCCCTTGAAAAACAATATGAAAAAGCAAAAATCTACCTTAAGCTTCGTGATGAGCTTAAGGATCTTGAGGTTGCCCGTTTTGTTGCCGAATATGATGTCAACAATGCCAATCTGAAGGCTTTGGAATCAAAGCTCGAAATAGTAACAAACGACCTTGAGAGTGCAAGAAAAGAATATGAGAGCTCCAAGCAGGAATATGAGCTCCTTCTTTCCGAGCTTGAGAAAAGGCGCGAGCTTCTCGAAAAAACCAAGGATGAAAAGAACGAGGCACTGCTGGCTAAGCAGGAAACCGAAAACAATATAAAGCTTTACGAGCAGCAGATCCTTGCGATAAAAGCCGGAGACGAGCATTATGCCCAGAGACTTGAGGCGACCGCACTCCGTAAGGCAAATTATGAAAAGGAGCTTGAGGTTTATAACACAAGCCTTGCCAATGCCGATAAGGACATCGACAAGCTGAGGGACAAATGCAGGGAAAGCGAAGCAAAGCTCAATGCCAAGAAGGCCGAAATTGAAGAACTCCTTCATGAACAGAGTGAGATAAACAAGCGAAGGCTTGCCATGCTTGGCGAAAGTGCCGAGGTTAAGGGAGAACTTGAGAGAATCAACACGATGGGCGAGCAATATAAGATACGCCGTGCTGAAATCAACTCGAGGATACTTTCTGTAAAGAGCGAGCAGAACATTAACGCATCGGCAATAAAGGAAGCCGAGGCTGAGCTTAAAAGAATATCGGGCGAAGTGATCGAGAAGGCCGGAGAATGTGACAGGCTTTCCGAAGAACAGAAAAAGCTGTCCGACGAAATACATGAGCTTAACGACAAAAAGCAGAGAAAAAAGCAGGAGCTTTTGGTTGCCGAATCAAAGCTTGACACCTTGAAAAACCTTTCCGAACGTTATGAGGGCTACGGAAGTGCCGTCAGGCGCGTAATGGAGGAAAAGAAAAACATACCCGGTGTGTGCGGCGTGGTTGCCGATCTGATAAAAACGGAGAAAAAGAATGAAACCGCGATCGAAACCGCACTCGGCGGAAACATTCAGAATATAGTGACGAACAATCAGGAGGCGGCAAAGGAGTGTATTGAATTTCTAAAGGAAAACAGGCTCGGCCGTGCAACCTTCATCCCGTTAGACATAGTAAGACCTAAAAAGGACGAGATAACAAGCGAAATGCTTGCGGAAAAAGGCGCGATCGGAGTTGCTTCTTCTGTTGTTGAATATGAAAGCGAATATGAGCCCGCGATCAAATATCTGCTCGGCCGTTATCTTGTAGTGGACGATTATGACAATGCTCTGAGGATATTTAAAAAATATGACAGGAAAAATTTTGTCGTTACGCTCACAGGTGAGCTTTTTGCTCCGGGCGGTGCGATAAGCGGCGGCGCATATAAGAATAACAGTAACCTTCTCGGAAGAAAGCGCGAGCTCGACCAGCTCACGGAACAGCTTACGGGGGGAAATAAAGTCCTTGAAGCGCTTGAGACGGAGCTTGAGGAAAAAAGAAGCATAAGAAGCGCTGCGGAGGAAAAACTGTCCTTGATGCAGTCCGAGCTCAGTGAACTCTTTGTGGAGCAGAATACCGCAAAGATAAACCTTAACCATGCCGGCGAGCAGAGCAGGGAGCTTCTTAAGAGACAGGAGGATTTAAACCGCGAGCTGACCGATCTTGATGAAGAAAATTCAGAACTTGCCGAAAAGCTGAAGGAACTCGACGAAAAGATAAGCGCGAGCGATGTAAAGGCAAAGGAAGAGGAAGCTCTGGCCGAAAAACTTACCGCAAGGATCGGCAAGGCAAGGGAAGAGGAGGAAATCCTCAACAATGCCAATATTTCGGATATCACCGTTGTAAATACCGCAGAAGCGGGACTCGGCCATATTAAAGAGAATATTAACCGCGTTGCTGCGGAAATCGATTCCGTGACCGCAGAGGAGGAAGAACTCCTTAAGGGCAGGGAAAGCTCGGAAAAAGAGCTTGCCGGGAAAAATGAAGCAATCAATGCCTGCGGCGAGGAAATAAAAAGGCTTGAATATCTTATCGGACAGAAGGATGAGGTGATTGAAGAGCTGAACGGCGCAAACGAAGAGATGAACCGTCAGAACAAGGCTTTTTTCGATCAGAGCCAGGCCCTGAGCGAAAGAATATCCTCGCTCGACAAGGAAGAATTCAGACTGAAGTCGCAGAAGGACAGGCTGCTTGAGACCATAGACGGAAACACAAGGTATATGTGGGAGGAGTACGAGCTTACAATAAGCAGCGCAAAGGAACTCCCGATAAAGGCAGAGCACGGAGAAATATCAAAGAGGCAGATCAATGAGCTTCGCGGAAAGATCAGAGCGCTCGGCGATGTAAACGTAGGTGCGATCGAGGATTATAAGGCGACAAGCGAAAGATATGAATTTTTAAAGACCCAACGTGACGATATAATCAAGGCCCAGAAGGTGCTTGAAAACATTATCGACGAGCTGGATGTTGACATGCGCAAGCAGTTCCTTGCCACCTTTGAAGAGGTCGGAAAACGTTTTGACGCAACCTTCAAGGAGCTTTTCGGAGGAGGAAGCGGAAAGCTTGAGCTTACCGAGGATGAGGATGTGCTTGAGGCCGGAATCAGGATCATAGCCCAGCCTCCGGGCAAAAAACTGCAGAACATGATGCAGCTTTCCGGCGGCGAGA
>DFFN01000028.1 GCA_002369525.1 Lachnoclostridium sp. UBA3775
CCTTTTATGTATACGGAAATCATTGAGCCAAGCTTAAAGGCAGGTAAGCCGGTGCTCTATCTTTCGCTTTCCGGAGGTCTTTCCAATACCTATCAGTCGGCAATGCTTGCAAAGGCGGAGCTCGGCGAAAAATATCCCGATGTTCCCTTCATACCGATAGACACCCTTTCGGCAACGGGCGGCATCGGAGTGCTCGCGGAGAGAGCGATAAGAAACCGGCAGGACGGTTGTGGCATATGGGAAAACGCCGCCGACATTTCCGAAGCCACTCACCGCATACGTCACTGGTTCCTTGTTCAGGATCTGATGTATCTTAAACGCGGAGGACGTATCGGAGGTGCGGCCGCAATGGTCGGTACCATGCTGAACGTAAGACCCATACTCAAGATCGACGAAAACGGAAAGCTTGTGAATTTTGCAAAAAAACGGGGAAACAAGCAGGCAGTTGCCGAAATCCTCGCAAAATATGCCGAAACCGCAGATCCCGCATCAAAGGATCCCGTCTATGTCATCGATGCCGATGACGAGGAGCTCGGCTCGGATCTTGAGTCGGAATTAAGGAAAGCCTATCCCGGGCTTACCATAAGACGCTGTGTGCTCTGCCCCATCATCGGAGCCCACACCGGTCCCGGAATGGCGGCTGTTTGCCACCTCGGGCGATAAAAAAACCTTGTTAAATCCTTATAAATATGTTATTATTGTTGCGTAGGCATTTTGTCTGCGCAATTTTTATTTAGGGGTTTGGACAATGGTTATTTTCAGAAATATAATAGGCTTTGACGGCCTGATTTTCATACTTGCCGGCGTCAACATCTACATCCTGATCATGGCGAGAAAGGCAGCAAACGAGCTTTACGAGAGCATGCACCGGAGAATCTATGCTCCCGCGGTGCTTAATGACCTTTCGAGCATACACGAAGGAATGAGCGAACTGACCGATGCAAAGATTTCTTCCCTTCGTGAGGCAGCAGTATCCAAATATACCCTATACATCAATCTGACAGCCATCTTCCCGCTGATGGGAATACTCGGAACCGTCATCTCCCTTCTCGGAATGGTCGGCGACACCTCCGATATCGAGGGTGGTTTCTTTGCGGCCCTGACCTCTACGTTCTGGGGCCTGGTTTTCGCGATAAGCTTCAAATTCCTTGACGGTTTCATCTCGCCCAAGCTTGAGGACGGCGAACATGCAGCAGATCTTTTCATGCAGAGAAAGACCGACGATATCAAATTTGAAAATATAGGAAGCAAAACGGCTGCAAAGCCTCAGGCAATCCCCCGCTCAAATCCCGTGATCACAAGCGGAAGCACTGAGGACAGGCTTAACCGTTACAAAAAGCGTCCGGACAGCGATACGGCAGCGCCCGTAAAAGCAGGCGACGAAAATGCCGTGCCCGCGCAGCCGTCTCAGGTTCCCGTTGTGCCCGTTCAGGTGACCGTCAACACACCGGCGCCCGAAAAAGCACCGGCGCCCGTATCTCCTGCTCCTTTTAATGAATGGAAGCAGAAAAAGCACCGCAGGGAAGTTATAGAAGCCGAGGATTATATGAGCGGAAAGGAATAGGCAATGAAAAAACACAGAGATGTTGCAATCGAGCTCACGCCTCTGCTGGATGTCATACTGATACTCCTCTTCCTTATCCTGAGCGGCAGTCAGGAGACCAATAAAAAGGTGAAGCAGGAAGCCGACACCAAGGTTGAATCAATGCAGGAAACGGTTGACAATCTGGATACGCAGCTTTCCGAATTCAAAACAAAGGTCGACTCGCTCTCTATGGATAACTCAAAGCTCACTTCAATGGTTGAGGGCTTTAAAGGCTTCGGTGAGTTCGCAAAAATAATCGATATAATGATACGCTATCCCGCGGAGCGTGAGGATGTTTCCGGAAGGCAGCTTTTAATTGATGACAACGGAAAATGGATCACGGTTGAATATGACAAAAACAGTCTTGTTTACGGCTATGACACGACAAAAAGCTACCTGAAGGAAATACTTGAGAAAGTCAAGGATGCACCGATCTTCATTGTCTTTTCATACGATGACAAGACAAAAACAAGGGATGTGACGGAAATAAGCGAGCTGATAAGCTCTCTGGCCGAAACATCACCCGATATTTATTTCAAAACGAAAAATATTACTGCCGACAAGCAGTAAAATATATGCGGAGGTTTACACCATGGCAAACAATTATAATTCAAACGAAAAGGATGATAAAAAGGAGAAAAAAGGCGGCGGAATCAAGATCGGCTGCGGACTTATCCTTCTTCTGATCATTCTTTTCCTTCTTTGGTTCTTCGGACTCGGAAAGGGACTCGGACTCGGTGACGGAAAGAGTTTCTTCGGAATCGGTAAAGAGAGCTCATCTTCCAAAGGCTCGGGCGATGCTTCCGAATCGGTTGACAGGTCAAAACCGGAAAGCTCTGCTTCCGAAAGTTCTGCCGACGAAACCACTCCTGCCGAAGATCCGGCTGCAGACGGAAAGATTGAGATCAGCGTAGGAAAGGACGGAAAGATCACTGCGGATACAAAGGTTCTTGACGATCCTGCGGCACTTAAGGCCTTCCTTACCGAAGCAAACAAGGACGGTGTCAAGTACACTCTTACCGACAATGATTCGGAGGTCGGAGTTTATACCGCCGTTAAAGCAGTTCTTGATGAACTGAAGCTTGATTACACCGAAAACAAGTAATACAAAAATATTTTAAAAGCACAATAAAAAGGAACCGGTACATAAGGACCGATTCCTTTTTTAATATTTTATTTTCTTGAGAACATTCCTGCCATCCAGTCAAGATACTTAACGTCAACCTTTTTTTCTGCGCCGGGGAGCATTCTCCACTGCCAGTTGCTACCGCAGGTGGCAGGCTCGTTGATTCTTGCATGATTGTCAAGCTTCAGCAGATCCTGCATCTGGAAGATTACGGTGTCGGCGGTGCTTTCATATGTTTTTCTGATGATCTGCATGTGCAGCTCTTCGTCTTTTAAAATACCGAAGTAACCCTTCATCCAGTCGAACTGCCAGCGTTCGCGGTTTTTAAGCCAGCCTGCAAGTGTCTCATTATCATGAGTACCGACATAAAGCACGGTATTGGTGTCCTTATAGTTATGAGGGAGATAAGGATTCCCCGAATTTCCGTCACAGCCGAATTCAAGTATCTTCATTCCGGGATATCCGCATTTTTTTATGAGATTTCTTACGCTGTCAGTGATGAATCCCAGATCCTCAGCAATGATCCTGCCATTTCCAAATTCTTTATTGATCGCCGCAAAGAGACTGTATCCGGGACCCTTCAGCCATTTTCCGCCCACAGCTGTTTTATCACCGTAGGGAACAGCCCAGTACTCATCGAATCCTCTGAAATGATCGATACGAACGATATCATAGAGTTCAAAGCACTTCTTCATGCGGTTAAGCCACCACTTGTATCCGGTCTTTTTATGTTCAGGCCAGTTGTAAAGAGGGTTGCCCCAGAGCTGTCCGTCTGCGGTAAAGCAATCGGGAGGACATCCCGCAACCTTGGTGGGGAATCCCTTGGGATCAAGTTCGAAAAGCTCAGGATTTGCCCAGGTATCCGCACTGTCAAACGCAACATAAATGGGAATATCTCCGATGATCTCTATACCCTTTTTATTTGCATATTTCTTAAGTTTCTCCCACTGGGTGGCAAAGAGGAACTGCTGGAACTTGTAGCATTCTATCTCGTCTGCAAGTTTCTTTTCGTAAGTAGCGATGGCTTTTTTGTCACGTCTTCTGATGGGCTCATCCCACTCCATGAAATTCACACCGCCAAAGGAATCCTTTACCGCCATATAAAGGGCATAATCCTTTATCCAATATGAGTTATTCTTGATGAATTTCTTGTATTTGTTTTCATCAAGGATGCCCTTCTTTTTTGCTCTGTCGTAGGCTTTGCGATACAGCTTGAAACGTCCGAAGTAAAGCTTCTCGTAATCGATATCCAAGGGATTGCTTCCAAAATCTATTGCATCGCATTCTGCCTTTGTCAGAAGACCATCTGAAATCAATGTTTCAAGATCAATAAAATAGGGATTTCCCGCAAAGGACGAAAAGGACTGGTAAGGGCTGTCGCCAGAGCCGGTAGGTCCCAGGGGAAGGATCTGCCAAACGCTCTGTCCCGCTTCCTTTAAGAAATCCACGAAGTCATATGCTCCCTTTCCCAAAGTACCTATACCGTAGTTTGCGGGGAGACTGAATATAGGAAATAAAATGCCTGCTTTTCTCATGTAGTATCCTCTTGAAATCTGTTTGTTCTATCAATTAATGCCATCGTTTTACAGTTCGGCGTCCTCGAATCAAGAAAACGATTTTCATGTTCGTGTGTGCTCTGTTTATATGTAATATACTACGCTTTGATAAAAGAATCAATAGATTTTCGAAAACGGTTTCCAGAGGAATCTTTTTAATTGACTATTGGGATAAAATATCGTAAAATACTAATGTTTTGCGGATGTGATGGAATTGGTAGACATGCAAGATTTAGGTTCTTGTGCGCAAGCGTGTGGGTTCGAGTCCCTTCATCCGCACTAACATAATATGGGATAGGCTTTTAGCCTATCCCATTTTATGTTAGCGCCGACGAGCCACTCGGACCACGGGTCCGAGGTCTCCTCGGCGCAGAGCGCCTTCGTCGGTCGGTTCGGCGGGAAAAAGGTCCACCGGACCTTTTTCTATTTCC
>DFFN01000132.1 GCA_002369525.1 Lachnoclostridium sp. UBA3775
CGGGCACGAGAATATCTCCTAAGTGCGCCTGCGTCTTATATTCCACACGTATGTTTTTTGCGGGAGTTTTCCTTTCGCTTACACTGAGTGCAAGCTTTACAAACTGCCCGTTATTCACATGCCCGAGCGAATCAAGATGCTGTCTCTCAACCACTATCGGAGCAAGAAGCTCGCCGCCCTCATCGGGTATGGCAATCCTTCTCGGTTTATAATCCATTTCAAGTTTTTCTTCAAGTCCGAAACGTTCCCTCACCTTTTCCGGAACCGTTACGGGTCTTAAGTTTACCATGTCCATAAAGGCCCATATGCTGTTTGCCTTTACCAGCATATTGCCGTCCAGATCGGTTATCATGCAGTTTCTGTTTCCGACAAAGCTCCGGAATTCATAGGGTTTTGTCGAAATCCTGACACGCTCGGCATATTTGGGAAGCCTGATTATCTCTATCTGCCATGAGCACAGCACCCATGCCTGTCCGTCTTCCTTTAATGCCCTGCCGCCTGCACCGATATCTTCCGAGTGGAATATGGCTACATCCTGGAAATAATCTATGACAGCCGGTAAGGTAAGCTCCTCGTTGTTGTCGGTCTCGCTGTACCTTATCCGGCTTTCTATACTATACATTTACTGCCTTTCTCTGCTTTTTTGAAGCAATTATCTTTCCGATGGTATAGAAAATCAGCATTAGGATCGCTACGATCAGAACGATCATCGAGCCGTTAAACAGACCGTTCTTGCAGTTTCCTTTGAGTGCAACTGCAAGGGGCTTTAATGATGCCTGCTTGTCTACGATCTTATCAACCAGCCAGTCAACTCTGAATACCGCTACAATACCGACTATAGCGGAAATAATAAGTGCTGTTCCTGCAACACGGAATGATGAATAGGGCTTATGAAGCTTTGCAAGCAGTATAAGCAGGTACAAAAGTACCATTGCCGCAATTATGGCGATCAGCACAAGGATGTTGTCACTCATGAATATTCCGAGCAGTCCTTTTAACGGGATCTTGTCCACCTTTTCCTCGTCCACTCCGGTGTTCTTCTCAAGCTTTGATTTGTCAAGGTTTTTCTGAAGGGTCTTAAGATCGGAGTTTTTGATCTTACGTCCGATAAGATCTCCTATCTCATCGCGGTGATCGTCTATAAAACCCACAATATCATCTGTCGTGATGGCGGCTTCCGATTCGCTTCCTGAGATAACATCAAGATAATCCTGTGCTTTTCCTTCGAACAGTGCTTTAAGGTCGTCACTGTTATTTAAGTAGTCTTCAATATCATCTACCGAGGTATTCTTTTTATCGCTCTTTGAAAGGTTTGCATATACTACTTCTGCAAGCGTTGCATCATCATCAACCTTCGCACCGTAGCGCTGTTCTTTTATGAACTCTCCGACCTCGAGTTTTCCGGGCTTGGAATCGTCAAAGGGCTGTATCAGCATCTTGCCCGAATCAGTAAGACCCCCGACAGCAAATTTAGCAATCAGAAGCATTCCTGCGACAGCAAGTAAAACGCCTAGGAAAACGGACGCGATTGCGCTTAACGGGCCGCCTCCCTTTTTCTTCTCTACGGGTGAGGCATAATAATCAAGTGCGGTAGCCGCTACCGGGGTATCGTTCTGATAGCTCGCAGGGTAAGGATAATCTGAGGCCTGAGGCTGCTCGTAGGTTGTTGCCTGGGGTTGTTCGTAGGTAGCTTCCTGTACAGGTAGTTCATCTGCCGGTGCAGGCTGTTCGAAAGTATCTGACGGTGCCGGTTGATCAAAAGCAGGAGCTTCGGTCTGTACAGGCTGTTCATAAGAAGGCGTTGCAAAATTATCAGCTGCGGCTGCAAGCTCTGCAGCCTGTCTCTCGGCTTCTTCAGCAGCAAGCCTTGCCTCCTCAGCACGCCTGATTTCTTCCTCAGCCTTACGCTTTGCTTCTTCAGCGGCAAGCTTGGCTTCTTCAGCCTTCCTTCTTGCTTCTTCCTCAGCTAACCTTCTTGCCTCTTCAGCCTGTCGTCTGGCTTCTTCCTCAGCCTGTCGTCTCGCTTCTTCTTCAGCCTGACGTCTTGCTTCCTCTTCGGCAATTCTTCTTGCTTCCTCTTCAGCGGCTAATCTCTTTGCTTCTTCCTCGGCTGCTAATCTCTTAGCCTCTTCCTCAGCCGCAAGTCTCTTAGCTTCTTCCTCGGCTGCAAGTCTGGCCTCTTCTGCCTTTCTTGCCTCCTCTTCGGCAATTCTTCTTGCTTCTTCTTCAGCGGCTAATCTCTTAGCCTCCTCCTCGGCGGCAAGTCTCTTTGCTTCTTCCTCAGCGGCAAGTCTCTTTGCTTCTTCCTCGGCTGCAAGTCTGGCCTCTTCTGCCTTTCTTGCCTCCTCTTCGGCAATTCTTCTTGCTTCTTCAGCCGCTAATCTCTTAGCCTCCTCCTCGGCGGCAAGTCTCTTTGCTTCTTCCTCGGCTGCGATTCTTGCTTTCTCGGCAGAATCATCTATCACAGGTGCAGGAGCAGGTGTTGCAGGTGCCGAAACTCTCGTTCCGCACTTGGTACAGAATTTAGCGCCTTCCAATAACTGACTGCCACAATTTTTGCAAAACATAACGACTCATCCTTTCTTCCTGATATATGCACAAAGGCACAGCCCAACGCCATGCCTTTTCAATAATCAATATTCCTGCACTTCAGCTGCCTGACGTTTTTTCTGCTCAGCGATCCATGCATCCTTTTTAGCTTCTATTCTCTCGTTCTCCGCAGATTCCCATTCATAATGCTTTCTTTCAAGCTCATCCGCATCGGCATTATAGATCGCCATGAATTCATCATATCTGTGCTTGGTCTCTGCATAGGACATTTCCTTATCGCCCATTTCCTTTTTCATTTTCTGGAATTTCTGATCGCCCATGATCTTACCGCCTATCGCGATCAAAAGAAGGATAAGAGCGGGCCAGAACATAAAAGTAACAAGTGAATTGTTAAGCACCTTGACAGTAACATAAACAAATGCGATGAATGATACCGCAAGGAAGTAAATACCGTAGGTACTCTGCTCCGCATACTGACGCTTAAAGCCCTCAAATTTCGCTTTTTCATCATTATATTCGGCTGTAAGCTGTTCCTTTTCGGGCTCCATTGCCTTAACTCTTTCGGTAAGAACCCTGATTTCCGCTTCGGTCTGTTCAACCTGCTTTTTTAAAGCACTTACATTTTCATTATAATTGAGATCCATGATAATCCCCCATCCTTTTCATACTGTCTATAGTATATAAAAAAAGTCAAATAAGGTCAAGTTTTTTCTTCCGCGGGCTCTGAAATTTTTTGCTTTTTTCCAGCCCGTTTTTCATGCTTATGTACATGGAGTCAGTAAAAATCCTGTCGGAACCGATAATTCCAGCAATTATCGGTTCATATTCCCGTATAAGCTCCATCACATCCTCATTGCTGATATAGGCTTCTTCATCTTTTCCCGCACAGACATAAATGTAGTCAATATCGTTGAACATTCCGCCGATCTTGATTTCACCGATCTGTGCATGCTCAAACGGTTCAAGAAGAAGCTCTTTGTCAAAGTGCAGATTGTCTAACGTCATTCTCGCAATAAGTACCAGAAAGCAAAAGCAGATCACTATGAAAAGGAAAAAGCTTGCTACCACGACCAACAAACGAAGCCATAAAGGTCTTTTTTTCTTTTCGATACTCTGAAAAAAAAATTTTAACATATTTAAGCTATTCTTCAACAGTATGCGAAAAAACATAACGTTAAAAGGGTCAGCCCCCATGAACCGACCCTGCTTAACTTTGATTATGATTTATTTATCACTATTTGGTTTTATCTACATAAGAAAGGCTGCCATCAATTGCATTCAATTCACATATGTACCCTGCCGGTTGTTCATCATCTGCTTTATCAAGTTCAAAAGTCACATACCAGTAAACGAGTCCGCCATGTGCATTTGGCTTGGCAGAAGCTTTATAATCAGCCATGCTTTTTGCACTAAAAGTCACTCCGGACTCTTTTTTCTTGACGATGTAGGACTCTACATATGTCTTTGCCAGTTCAATTGCTTTATTTTCATCTATAGCATTTTTCTCATCGATCGTAAAGGCAAGCGCATCGACAAAGAAATTGCCTCCCATGAAGCGTCCCTCACTATCATACATAAGCCTGATAAAACTTACAGGGTATCCAAGAATCTCCTTTTTATAGTCCACTAAAATATAATCACCTGATTCTTCCTTCTGCCAGCCACTTTCATCCAGCGCAATTTCAGGATATATTCTTTTAACATAGTTATCTGCGTCTTTGAGAGCTTCCTCTTGGGGATCCGCCATATTATTCGAACACTTTGTGATCATCGACAGGAAAGAATCTGAAACTTTTTCATAGTAATCATAATCACTGTCAGTATATACTATATAACCTTCACTTCTTTCTTTAAGTGAAAGCTGTGCTCCTGTATATGAATACTGCCTGGTCGGTTTTTGCTCATTATCAGAAGCTTCCTTTTTTTCGTTTTTTTCTGTTATTTTGGGTTTTTCAGTGTTACTTTCTTTTTCGGACTCATCAATGGACTCACTTTTTTCTGCTTTTTCAATGGTACTTTCTATTTCAGATTCATCAACCGATTCATTTTTTTCTGTTATCTCTGTGTTACTTTCTTTTCCCTTCATCCCCCATAATACAAGCCCGATTACACAAATAATTGATATTACAGGAATCAGTATTGACAGTGTTTTCTTCATATAAACCGCCTCCTCGTTAATCATCTATACAAATTGTTGTATCACCAAATGTAATATGAACCTAAAACTACTAGATATATCCTCTTTTCGAGATTATCATATTATAATTGATATGTCAATATATTAAAACATAAAAATAGTTTGATTATTATTTTCGCCTATGATATACTGAAACCTGCAATTTAAGGATTAAGGAGTTATTCGATATGATAACAGTTAAGAAATTTACCGCAATAGCACTCGCCACTCTTATATTTTCACTTTCCGCATGCGGAAATTCTTCCGATAAAAACTCGGACTCTTCAAGCGAAAGAAACGTGTCTTCAGACTCTTCCGTAAATCAGGATTCGGGTTCGGAATCTTCGGCTGATAAGGAAAGCGAATCTTCCTCTGCCGAGATCACTCCTGCCGGAGCTGTTAAAAAATATCCCGACGCAAAAAAAGTCACTCTGAACGGTGATTACACCCAAAATGAAAATATATTAAAGAATTCACTCCTCGGAACCGGCAACAAAGAGAGAATGCAGAACGTGCTCGACAAGGCTGCATCCGGCGAACCGATAACCGTTGCTTTTATCGGCGGTTCGATCACCTATGGCTACAAGGTTACAAATGCGGAATGCTTTGCAACTCTTTACTGCAACTGGCTTACCGAACAGTTCGGAACAAAGGTCAATATTGTAAATGCCGGTATCAGCGGAACCCCTTCCGTGCTCGGAAATCTCCGTGTTGAAAGAGATGTGCTGAAATATGATCCGGACCTGGTATTTATTGAATTTGCGGTAAACGACGGCTATGAGGATGTTTATAAAAACTCCTATGAAAGCCTGATAAACAAGGTGCTTGAATATAAGACCGAACCGGCAGTAATGCTGCTTTTTACCATCACACGTGAAGGGCACAGCTGTCAGCCCTGGATGAGCGAAATCGGTAAACATTATGAGCTTCCCATGGTCAGTGTTCCGGATTCTATTATGGCGGAAGTAAAGGCCGGCAACATCACCTATGACGATTATTCAAACGACGAGACCCATCCCAACAAACAGGGGCACATCTGGATAAGGGAGCTTCTCTCCTACTGCACAGAGCAGATCTACAATTCGGATTTTGAAACAAAGCATTATACCATTCCCGAGAAGCCTTATTATAAACGTTACTACAAGGATCTGCAGCTTTACACCTACAAAACCCTGAACGTTGATTCCTACGGTACATTCAGATCCAGCAAGAGAAACCTTGACTTTTTCCCGGATGGAATGAGCTATGATTATTCCGCAACAGGAGAAAACGATCCGCTTGTTTTTACTGCTGACTGCAGAATTCTGATGATTGTCTACAGACAGGTACCCAAATCCTCGGATAAATACGGAGCAATAAATGTATATGTCGATGATGAGCTTGTCCAGACCATATACGCGCAGGATGCATCCGGCTGGAACAATGCCATGTTCAACGTTGCTTACGAAACCGTAACATCCAAGGAACACACAATCAAGATATGCGCCAAGGAAGGCTATGAAGAAAAGCAGTTTGATATACTTGGGATTGCGTATTCGAAATGAAAGCTCAAAAAAGGCGCTACCTATGCAGCGCCTTAATTCTCTTAATTAAGTTGTAAGTCAAATCCCGATCCTCGGTCGCTTTCTTTTCGTCAAAATCGGAATTTTCTTCGGTGATCTGTAATCGTTTTATACACCGCTAAGTAAGAAGCAACACCGATTCTCAGGATTCTTTCACTTCAATTGTAATCTCCTTTGGACCGTACCGCCTTTCGTCAGTATAGTTTCAAATTAAATCTTATCTAGTACTTTGGACCGTACCACCTTTCGCAAGTATAGTTTTGAAGTTTAACTTATGTATCCTTTGGACCATACCGCCTTTCGTCAGATTTTTATATATGAATAATAACAAGTTAAGTTAAAGTGTCAGGTTCCCATGGGACCGTACCGCCTTTCTTAAATTTTCAAATCCGAGTTTGTGGTTCAAGTTCTCATTGGACCGTACCTTCCTTTTTTTGGTTTAGTGGATGAAGCTTAAAATTAAGTTTTCATCGGACCGTACCGCCTTTCGTAAGATTTGGGTTCGAGGTTCAATTTACATTTTCATTGGACCGTACCGCCTTCCTTAAGATTTAATTTATTTTAAGATGAACTTCATCGTCATCTGTTTGCTTTTTGATCTGTTGTTCTGTTGATGGTTATACTATACCACTTCCGCTTTTATTTGTCAATACTTTTTTAAATATTTTTTTAAATATTTTTCATTTATAGTTTAATTGTATATAATATTCTATACAATTTCCTCGCAACCCCTTATTTTACAACAAATAACAATTTAGATACAATTTGTAAACCGAAAGCACTTTGATCTTGAATGAAAAGTCACGTTGAAAACTCGTTTTCAAAAGTGACTTTTTGTTCGAGAGCAAATAGAGAGTGGGGGAGGTTTCCCTCCCCCACTCTCTAACCCTGGAAATGATCTCATCATTTCCAGGGCGTAGTGCTTTCGGTTGT
>DFFN01000029.1 GCA_002369525.1 Lachnoclostridium sp. UBA3775
CCATCTGTTCCGGCTGCGACATCGTTAAGTGTCCAGGTAACAATTCCGGTTGTTTCCGAATAAACACCATTGTTACTTGCGAAAACAAATTCAACATTAGCATCAAGCTTATCCTTTATAGTGATTGTAGCTGATGTGTTCTTATAGTTCTTATAGCTGATCTCATAGGTTATGATATCATCGACCTTAACGGCACCGAGTTCTCCGTTTCCGACATATGGTGCAGTTTCCTGCTTTGTCGGTCTTTCAGGAACAGGATTTTCAACTTCGTCAAGCGTATATTCTTTATCGTTTCCAACCTGAACAGTTGCATTCTCTCCGCCGTTTACTACTTTGCCTTCTCCGCCCTTTGATTCAAGCGCAGTTTCAAGGACTTTTACTTTAAGCGTTACTTTGCCTTCTGTTCCGGCTGCAACGTTGTTAAGCGTCCAGGTTACAATTCCGGTTTCATCCGAAAATACACCATTATTGCTTGCAGAAACGAACTCAACATTAGGATCAAGTTTGTCCTTGATTGTAATCGTTGCCGGTTCTTTCTTATAGTTTAAGTAACGGATTTCATAAGTAATAACATCATCGACTTTTACAATGCCAAGTACCCCATTTCCTTCATATGGTGTAACTTCCTGTTTTACCGGTTTTTCCGGAACCGGATTTTCTACTTTATCAAGGCTGTACTCTTTATCGTTTCCAACCCGAACAGTTGCATTCTCTCCGCCGTTTACTACTTTGCCATCTCCGCCCTTTGATTTAAGTGCGGTTTCAAGGACTTTGACTTTAAGTGTAACAATTCCCTCTGTTCCGGCTGCAACATTATTAAGTGTCCAGGTAACATTTCCGTTTGTATCAGTATAGACACCGTTGTTGCTTGCAGAAACAAACTCAACATTAGGATCAAGTTTATCAATAATTGTAACGTTAGCTGCCTCTTTCTTATAGTTCTTATAAGAAATCTCGTAAGTAATCTCATCACCTACCTGAACAGCATCCAGCTCGCCTGTTCCTTCAAAAGGAGTAATTTCTTTCTTGGAAGGATAATCATAGGGCTCATAAACATTATAAACATAAAATTCAAGGAAAGAATTAAATTCATCGGTTCCGTAAGGTCCAAGAATTTCAGGAATTGAAGCATATGAACCATTTTCCGTTGTATAGGTCGGGCTCACATGGAATTTACCCTCATCTCCTTCTTCTCTCCATACATATTCTGTATTAATATAGGTATTTTTATATTTCCATACATTGCCTTCTTTATCGGTAATGTATTCGGGAATACTGTCTTTATCTTCAGTAATATAAACCATGCCTTTAGAAACATCATAACAGAATATCGATCCCGAACCGTTATATTCCTCAGAATCCGAAATAGTAATATAGTGCTCGGAAACGTCAACATATCCGTTATAATTTGCGGGGGCTGAATATCTTCCGACATTAAGATCTATTACGGAATCCGGATCTCCGGTAACGTTTTCAAAAATATTAAATTTAATATCTTCAATAGGTTCGGAAGGAATAATAACATTTCCTCTTGCATCTACTATATTTTTGGTGATTTCTACCGCTACAGGTTTAATTTCTACGTCAGAATCGCCTTTCAGGATGAAATCCATTCCGCTTGTGCTGGTATTAAGGATGGCTCCGTTTAACCACCTGGTATGAGCATCGCCTCCCGAAATCGGAGGACATGTATTGCTTCCGGGGCCATCCGGGTCATCGGGATTAAAATCCCAGTATCCAAAGTCTGCTACAATAGTAACATCTCCGGAAACCGACACGGGATTTCCTTTTGCATCATAAAGTATTTCTTTTGTGACAGGATGGACATATATAAACTCTTCATTGGGCTGAACAGCAGTAACCCTGTAACGTACCTGGGTTGACCTGTGGGTTCTCATTTCCAGATATTCAAAATCAGGGCTGTTTGTTTGCCATACAGCATTAGGGAACGGCACTCCGACCGTAACCTTAAATAATCCTTCAATTCTGATCTGATCGCCTGTATTACCGGAAGGCCTGTTTGCAGAATAACCCGTGATAACAAAAGCATTTTCAAGGTTTTCTTCAGTTGTATTCTCAGGATCATCACTGGTATATCTGAAAGCCTCTATTTTAGCCTTTCTGAGATATTCCTGTTTTACCGTTACTTCCTTCCTTACAACAGTATTAAGCAAGGAAGCATCACTGTTTTTATCAATAGTCAGTATTGCATCCCCGTCTCCATTATAATAAGTTCCGTATGCCAGTGGCAAAGTAACTTCTACTTCATCGCTTACAGCAATATCGATATGGTTTACCATATATTTAGCATACAGATCTTTGCCGCTATCATTGGCAAGTCCATCCGCTACATCAGCAAGATAAAACTTGGTTTCATTGATTTTTCCTAATTCTTCATTTATGGAAGGATTTAATCCACCGACAAGAGCAGTGTTTTTCTCATTAACTGCTATAAAAGAATAATTATCGTCCACAAGATGATAAATATGTTTCTGTGAGTCAAGAACAATACCGCAATGCTCCTTCGTAGAATCAAAAACTGTTTTTCCGCCCTGCATTTCATATATCGGCCCATCCGAATCATAACCGATAATAATTGGCTGTTCGGTTGAAACTCCCTCGTCTGCAGTCGGATCTATATAGCCCATGGCAAAATTGGTTGCCTGCTGTGTACCGTCAAAATCATAACCTTCTGCAACATATCTCAGTAAATTCTTGTCGTCTTCCTTTACATATGTCCATACCATTGCATTGTCGGTCACTACACTTACAATATCCCCATTGCCATCGGATACATAACTTTCCACCGGTGCGAGGGTTCCGTCTCCCTGGACGGTAAATACCTTGCTTCCTTCCTCATCTGTATGCAAAGCAACAAGAGCATATTTCTTTCCTGTTGTATCTGCCTCAGGTACCGAAGAAGCAGATATGACAGTTGCTGTAACCGAAAAGCTGTCCTGGATAAAGCTTATTTCCGATGTTTCTGTGTTCAGAGTCACATCGTCAATTACTTCTGTTCCTTCATCTGCAAAATGCACGACTGACATTTTCGATCCTTCGGGGATAACCGGAGTTTTGTCATATTTTATTGCAACTTCAACAGGCGAGACGGGTTCAATCTTCTCACCGTTCCTTAAAATCGCGATATCAAAAAAACGCACGAAAGTAATACTCTCAGATTCGTCGGAACCCAGAGCTTCCTTTGATGCGTTATAATATGCTTTATATTCTTCGGTCCCTGCCGATATTTCTTCAGCCGTTACCGAAAGTTCATCGTACGAATAAGGCAGGCTTCCTTCCGGTGCCTTTATTGTGATTTCACAACCGGAATCCTGCAGACGCACAAAGAATGTTTTTGCTTCATTTTCATTACCGGTTGCATAAGCTTTCCGGTTTGAATTTACAGAAGTAACAAAAACCGATGTGATCAAAATGACCAGCGCCTCAAAAATTGCTAAAAGACGTCTGTGCTTTTTAATTAAAGAGTTCATTATCCATCCTCCTAAATGCATTGATTATTATAAGATTATACAAAACCCACACATAAAAAGCAAGTATATGACATCATTTTTTTAGAGAAATATAATATTTTTTTAACTTTTTATACTATTTTTTAATTTTTCAAGATATATTTCGTCTTTCCTGCTCAGTTCGGCATTTTCAAGCAATTCGGGCCTTACCTTCAGGGTTTTTTCTATCTGTTTCTCTCTTCTCCACTTCTCAATATTGGCATGATGACCGGACAGAAGAACATCGGGAACCTTCTTTCCCTTCCATTCCTCAGGCCTTGTATACTGAGGATATTCAAGCAGATTTCCTTCAAAGCTTTCATTGATAGCGGATTCTTCATTTGTCAGTACACCGGGGACCATCCTTGCGATTGCATCGATCATTACCATGGCAGGCAGTTCACCGCCCGAAAGTACATAGTCACCGATTGAAACTTCATCAGTCACTATTTCTTCAATAACTCGCTCGTCAACGCCTTCATAATGACCGCAGAGGAATATCAGTTCTTCCTCTTTTGCAAATTCCCTGGCCATAGCCTGATTAAAGGTCTTTCCCTGAGGTGTAAGATATATCACTCTTTTTTTGCTTTCGTTTTCCGAGCTGTCCTTTGTACCTTCCGCTCCGGTTTCTCCGGATTTACCGGTCACATCGAGATAACAGCGGTAAACGGGCTCGGCCATCATCACCATACCGGCGCCGCCGCCGTAAGGATAATCGTCGACATGCTTATGTTTGTCATTAGTGTAATCCCTTATGTTCACGGCATCAATGCTTATGATTCCGGCTTTCACGGCCCTCCCGATTATACTTGTGTTAAGACCTGAAAGCACCATTTCCGGAAACAGGGTCATTACTGTAAATTTCATGCTTTATTACCTTATCTTCAGTCAAGCAGTCCGGGCATCACGTGCACGGTAAGCTTTTTGTTTTCAACATCAACATTCTTTATGCAGTCCGGAATTGCGGGAAAAAGTCCTTCCTTCCCGTTCTTAAGCTCGACAACATAAACATCATTGGCTCCTGTCTGCATGACGTCCTTTAAAATCCCGAGGCTTACTCCTTCATCCGAAATCACCTCGGCGCCGAGTATATCCGCGATGTAGAATTCATCTTCTTCCAGCGGTATTGCATTTTCCCTGGTCACAAATATTTCCGCGCCCTTATATTTTTCTATAAGATTTATGTTGTCAATGCCTTTAAATTTCAGAATGACAAGATTTTTAAAATATCTGGCGCCCGATACCTCGAAAGTTTTAAAGCCTTCCTTGCCGCAGTCCATAACAACTTCCTTTAGATAGTCAAAGCGTCTTACATCCTCGGTTGTGGGGAAAACCTTGATTTCTCCCCTGACCCCGTGGGTGTTTGAATAAACTCCGATCCTGAATAAATCTTCCATATAAACCTCACAATTTACAAAAAGGAGCCACCTGTTATAAGTGGCTCCGATATTTACTACTGTATTATCTCCACAGTAACCTTCTTGTTCTCCATGGTTGCAGCTGCTTTGACAACTGTTCTAAGTGCCTTCGCAATGCGACCCTGTTTACCGATAATCTTACCCATATCGTCCTGTGCGACTTTAAGCTGGATAAGTACCTCATCTTCATTGACAGCTTCAGTAACCGTAACCTCCTCGGGATGAACAACAAGGGATTTAGCGATAATCTCAACTAACTCCTTCAAGATACACCTCCGATTTATTATTTAACAATACCTGCCTGTTTGAAAAGTTTTGATACGGTATCAGTAGGCTGAGCACCCGATGAGAGCCACTTCTTTGCTTCTTCTTCGTCAACCTTAACTGCTGAAGGGTTTACAGTGGGATCATATGTACCGATCTCTGCGATGAAACGTCCGTCACGAGGGCTTCTTGCATCTGCAACAACAATACGATAGAAAGGTGCTTTCTTCTGTCCCATTCTCTTAAGTCTGATCTTGATCATTTTAATTTCCTCCTGAAATTCAATAATAATAAATAAATTTTATATTAAACCGGTTAATATACTCTCTTTTTCGATATTCCGGTCAATATTCATAAATTTGCCGGTTCTGTTTAAAAACCGATATTGAAAGGCAGCTTGTTCTTTCCGAACTTGCCTTTTTTGCCCTTCATCATGCCGCCCATCTGCTTCATCATCTTACGCATCTGCTCAAACTGCTTCATCAGACGGTTTACCTCGGAGATATCAACGCCCGCGCCATCTGCGATACGGCGCTTTCTTGACGGATTGATGAGATCCGGTTTGGCGCGTTCCGCCTTTGTCATGGAATGAATGATGGCTTCGGTTGTCTTGAAAGCATCATCGTCAACCTCTATGTCTCCGAGCTCACCCATGTTAGGCATCATCGAAAGTATGCTCTGAATGCCGCCCATGTTTTTCATCTGCTGTATCTGCTCAAGGAAATCATCGAAATTGAATTCGTTGTTGAGCATCCTTGTCTCAAGTTCTTTTGCCTTCTTCTCATCGACCTCGTTCTGTACCTTTTCTATGAGCGAAAGCATATCACCCATTCCGAGTATCCTGCTTGCCATACGGTCCGGATAGAACTGCTCAAGATCCGAAAGCTTCTCGCCCATACCGACATAAAGTATGGGTTTGCCTGTAACCGCCTTTATGGAAAGCGCGGCACCGCCTCTGGTATCGCCGTCGAGCTTTGTGAGGATCACACCGGTAATGCCTATCTGCTCTTCGAAGGTTGTGGCAACATTAAGCACGTCCTGACCTGTCATGGCATCAACCGTAAGAACGGTATGGTCTACATCGAAGGTCCTCTTTATGAGCCTTAATTCCTCCATCATCTCTTCGTCAATGTGGAGACGTCCTGCCGTATCAAGTATTATTACATTGTAATTGTTTACGTAGGCCTCATGGATACCGCCGGCAACAATTTCAATAACAGGCTTGCCGGTTCCCATGTCAAAAACAGGTACTCCCTGCTTCTCGCCGTTCACCTTTAACTGCTCGATAGCGGCCGGTCTGTAAACGTCGCAGGCAACAAGAAGCGGTCTCTTGCCCATTGATTTGAACTTTCCTGCCAGCTTTGCTGCGGTCGTAGTCTTGCCGGCACCCTGAAGACCGCACATCA
>DFFN01000161.1 GCA_002369525.1 Lachnoclostridium sp. UBA3775
CGCCTTTCATTATATTGCCGAGAGTAAAGCCTGCCACAGACCATGCATGAAGTCCGAGAACCATCCCGTCAGGTTTCGGGAGCCGGGCAAGCTTAACAAGAAGCAGCAGGCCGGCACCGATAACCAACGGATAAACGAAGGCCGAGAGCATGTAGCCCGACAGCACACCGTGGCTGAAATATTCGTAAACCGACGCGAACACCAGGGTGAATATGGTCGCAAAAAGGTAGCTTAGTACCGGTTTTTTTAAAGAATTATCCGATGTAGACAATGTCGCTCACGCTCCTTTCCGAAATCTTCCGTCCGTTGGTCGTCGGATTATTGATCACCTCACCGTTATAGTACATGGTCGAGGAACCGCCTCCGTCCAGATTGTAGGCAACCGTGCATCCGAGCCCCTTCATGAACTTTGCAAGCTCCTCAAGCGAAAGCCCCTCGCTCTCGCCGGTTCTTCCGTCCGATACCACAAGCACATAATGAAGGTCGTCTATCCAGCCTATCGCTGTCCTGGGGTTGCTCGCCATGGCACGCCCGACCTCGTCATTTCCGTCAACGGTCACCTCGCCGTTGCTTACAAGACCGGGGCCGAAACAAAACACATGCAGTGCTCCCTTTTCTATCAGCTCCTCCGCCGTGATATCGCCTTCTTTTATGATCTCGCAGCTTCCGTCCAGATAAATGACCAGGTCCTCCTGTTCGTCGCCGGCGCTCTTCGACCGGTAAAGGACTCCGTTTCTTATCACATAACCGTTGCGGGCGCTGTAATAATCTCCGTTTATCGCAAGCAGCGCATTGTTGTTCGCCGCGGTAACCGAGGTCTTCGCTGTTATATTCTTACCGTAGGTATCGTTGGCAAAGGCCGTTTTTATGCTGTCTACCTTTGACAGCCTGACATCTGCAACATATATCGTCGTATCGTTTTCCCTGTAGGTTGTGAATTCAATGCTCGTGGTACTGTCGGTATAGCCCTCTTCGGTATATTCCGCCGTAGATTCGTCAAGCGTTTCCTCGGCCTCTATCGCATATTCGCTCTTGTCGACCTTTTCATAGCTTCTCGGTATTACAAAAGCATCCAGCAGTACATATGCCGTAAAACCCGTGAGTACGACCGCATTGATGATATTCATTATTCCTGTCTTCTTCATCACGGTCTCCTTTCCGATTTTCTCTCTTTATGGCACGAGTATACCACCGCAACCTAAAATCTAATTAAAGCCGCAATTTATTTTTGGATATAATGCCTACAGGCTGTCGATAAGTCCGGAAAGACCCTTTTCCTTGTATACTTCCTTATAATATTTAATTTCTTCTTTGATTATTTCGTCGATGACCTTCATGCCGAGCAACTCGACCGGTGCCTTGTCGTCGGTCATCACATGTTTGCCGGCGCTGTATTTTTCAATGCCTTCCCTAACCTTTCCCATCATGCCGAGAAGGTCGTCATTGCTTTCGTCCCCGAGGTTTTTCTCAAAAGCCTCCATCAGATCGAAGTCAGCCGCAAAAAGCTCCCTGTTTGTCGACCCCTTAACGTCAACGGTATATACATTGTCAAAAACCGCAGAGATCGTATCGGAAAGATAGGTCGTGATGCTGTTCTTTCCGCCTCCGCGCATGTTCATGTTAACAACCATTACGCCCCCGGCTGAAAGATGGTCTTTTACTTCCTTAAAAAACTCCTTTGACGACATCTGAAAAGGGATGGTTATATCCTGATATGCATCCACCATTATCACATCGTATTTTTTATCGGTCGCATTCAAAAAGGCCCTGCCGTCATAGGTGGTCACCTTTACCGAGTCGGGCATGTTGAAATATTTTCTTGCAAGCTCTGTGATTTTTTCGTCGATTTCGACTCCTTCAACCAAGACATTGCCGAAATACCGCGACAGCTGGGTGGAATAGGTTCCGCTGCCCATGCCGAGCACCAGCACGCTAAGCTCGTCCTTTTCCCTTACTCCTGCCATATAGGGAGCCGCCATGGCATAATCATAGTACATACCTGTCGGACCCGGCTCCTTTACATAAACCGACTGAACACCGAAAAGCACGTTGGTCGAAAGAACGACCTCATCCTCGTTTTCATAGACCTGAAGATAATTATAGACAGATTCGCCCTCAAAGGTCAGGTCCTTTTCCCAGAAGGCAAAGCTTGTGCCGTGGCCGAAAATGCAGCAAACAAGAAAAAGCAGGACTGAAACAGCGGTTCCGACAGTAGGCGCGGCTTTCTTCCCGCTGAAGAAATATATCAGGCAAAGCATAAGAAGAATCCCGGCAAAGATAAGGAAGGTGACCGCGGTTCCGACCGCAGGTATTGAAATAAAGGTCGGGACAAAGGTACCTATAATGCTTCCGATCGTGTTCGAGGCATTCAGGTTTCCGACTGTCTTTCCGCTGTCGTCAAGCGAATCAACAGTATATTTTACAAGGGAAGGCGTGACAGTTCCGAGCAAAAACAAAGGAAAGACAAATACTATCATACAGGCTGCGAAGGCAGCAATGATCAAAAAGCCCGAATTTACGCTAAGGATAAGCAGCGCGGAAATTCCGACGATGATATATTTCCCGAGCACAGGTATGAATGCTATCCATACGGCCGCTATCATGACCCTGCGGTACAGCCTGTCCGGGTCGGGATTTTTGTCGGCAGCACGTCCGCCGTATATATTTCCGAGAGCCATTGCGATCATTATCGTTCCGATTATGATCGTCCATACGATCTGGGACGAGCTGAAAAAGGGCGCAAGCAGCCTGCTCGCTCCGAGTTCGACCGCCATAACCGACATACCCGCAAAAAACTCGGTCAGGTAAAGATAGAACTTGTTTTCAAGTATCTTTCTTTTTTTGTTTGTGTCTTGTCTTCGTTTTCCGGACTCATATTTTATACCGTTCTTCCTTTACAAAATTTGAACCCGAAAGCCTATGGATTCCGGGTTCAGTATTAAGGTGATCAAAAATTGCTTTATATTTAGTTGGCATCAATGTCAATTACAGAAGTACAATGAGGGCACTTTGTAGCCTTGATGCTGATTTCTGACTGGCAGTAAGGACAGGTCTTTGTTGTAGGCTCTGCGGGAGCTTCAGGCTTCTTGCGAAGATTCATGGCCTTGTTCATGGCTTTAAGCATAAGGAAAAGAACAAAGGCAAGGATCAGGAAGTTGATGACTGCCATTATGAATGCGCCTACACCAAGCTGAGCTTTCCAAACCTTAATTGTCCATCCTTCAAGACCGCCGGTAGAAAAACAACCGATGATAGGATTGATGATGTTATCGGTAAGTGCGCCAACGATTGAAGCAAAAGCGCCACCGATGATAACACCGATTGCCATGTCCATTACATTGCCCTTAAGAGCAAATGCTTTGAACTCTTCAATAAATTTTTTCATTTTTTGTGTTCCCCTTTCATTATATAGGTAAAAATTAAAATCCCCGGCTCTTTTCAGTTTCTTCAGAAAAGTGCCGAAAACTGTATACAATTATACCGCACATGAAACAATTTGTAAAGTATAAAGCAACGAAAAATCGGGTGTTTTTATACCTTACCACCTTTTAGATACCATTGCTGCATTCATAAAAAGTCACATCCCCGGTCAATGCATCTACATATATGTGTATATAATTGTTGTCTACAAGGTTTTCTCCGTAAAACTCCCATGAAGGAAGAAGTACCCTCCCATATGTGTCTACCAACTCATTATCCGCATAACAGAATTCCACACTTTTTATTTCACATTTGTATTCGTTAGATATTACCTCCTCAACTCTTTTCGCTGCTGATGAAAGATCAAGAATTGTATCCTGCTCAGGAATAATACCTTCAAATTTTTCTTTTTCCTTGAATCCGTAATATGCATCAATTCCTTCGCTGTCACATACTACTCCGTTAGCCACTTCACCATGTGGGAAATATTTGCTGGTATCACCATAATAATTTACAGTTCCGGTATTAGCCCATGTAATTGGAATACCATTGTACTTTCTGCGTAGGCAATAATAATATACATTTTTATCAAACTCTTTATATATTTCAACTTGATAATAATCCAACTCAACCTTATCGTCTGAAAAATTGAAATAATCTCTAACTATCTTTGCGCCCTCTTCAACACTCATAACTCCATCAAAAAGTTCATACTTCTCATCCTTTAATTCTTCGTATTTCCCTTTTTTGATTAATTCAGCGCCAAGTAATTTGTATGGATCTGTATCCCTCCATGCTTCCTCTCCCGTTTGTATTTCATAATATGCAGCTATTTTTCCAAAACTGAGAATCTTCACTCCGCTTCCCTGAACATCAATATATCCTACTTTATGATTGATTAACGCAAACGATTGACCACCCTTTTCATCCCACTTGCCGCTTTTCTCATCATAGGTATTCTTAGCTAAAGGCCAATACTCGCCTGTTGCTTCCCCCTCTTTTGCCACTCTGCTTGTATTGACAACTTCCTTGTCTAAATCAAGCTTTCCTTCCGGATCCATCTTTTTAGCCCAGTATTCAACAAGGTTCCAGGATTCCTCAGGGGTGCAATACGGATCATGAAGATAATACGTTCTCACATTTTCAAAATCAGGGAGTAAACAAAAAGTACAGTTTTCAAAATTCATGTTATTTATGCCATTTTCCTTTAACAGTGCATTCTGATCTGCATATAACTCCTTTACTTCATATATCTTTTTTCTTTCATTTGATAATCTTAAAATATAGCCTTCTTTTTGAAATTTTTCAGGCAAATACTGCAATCCTTCTTTAGGAACGCGCGGTGTGTAGATATCATAAATATCTGTATTTTCTTCAACATTACTTGTTTCATTATCAGGCGAACTGTTTCCTGCGGATTCCGATGAAGAACTGCTTTCTTTTGCTTCAGATTCAACATTTCCGCCAAGGTTTTCAATATCTTTATTATCTCCACAGGAAACAAGTAAAGAAACACCTAATAACAGTACAACTATAGATTTTAAACCTTTTTTTATTCCCATAGTATATCTTCAAAACCGCCAATCATTTTACTTACCACTATTGTATATGTTCGAATTATTAGTTGAAACAAATCCATTAGAATCTTTCATTATATAGGGTATAAATTTCAGTCCAAAATCTGTCTGCCTAAGCCCGCAGATTTCAAAAACTGTATACAATTATACCGCACATGAAACAATTTGTAAAGTATAAAGCAACGAAAAATCGGGTGTTTTTACTACGTGAGCACACCCTTCTCCATCTCCCTTGTTTCATCACAAAGCACCGCGATGTCTTCCGTTGAGTGTGAAGCTATCAGTATCGTCTTGCCGGACTCTTTAAGTTTAAGCAAATACTTCCTCATATCCGCTACTCCCTCTTTATCAAGTCCGTTCATTGGCTCATCAAGTATCAGCACCTTCGGGTCTTCCATGATTGCCTGGGCAAGACCGAGACGCTGTCTCATACCAAGGGAGTACTTTCTGACACTCTTTTTCATATCGGGGTCAAGGCCTACAAACTCCATTATCTCCCTGATCTTGTCATCGTTTATTTTCCTGTTGATGCCTGCAAGGAGTTTAAGGTTCTTAAAGCCTGAGTAATGCCCGATAAATCCCGGTGTCTCGATAATTATACCAGTGTCAGGTGCAAAGTCGCAGTCCTTTCCTATCTTCTTTC